>JAAYCL010000036.1 GCA_012729785.1 Chlamydiota bacterium
AACGGCGCTGCGGATTGCCATCCGCCTGTTCTCGGGCGCTTCGCGCCCTCGAACAAGCGGCTGCAGCGGACGGCCGCTGCGGCGGGCAAGCCCGCCTCCGCGTCCGCCGCTGATCCGCAGCGCCGTTAGACCTAATATAATAATGAACGGTTATAAAAGAACATACTTGGTCAGTTGTTTGGCTATCTCAGTGCCGTGCGTTTTCTTTATTCTTTTGGGCATTGATAAGATCAGCCTGTGGCAAGTGGCATTTTTGGGGATAGTCTTAGGCCTGTGGTGGATTTCTTTCATACTACTTCATAGAAATATGGCACGCTCATTCCTGATCTCCTGCTTGGTGGCAAATCTGTTCTGGTGGCCGCTGCTTATTCAAACTATCAGGCGCGTTCAGCATATAATATCGACTGGCAGTTTAGAAGGCCCGGGAGGGCAGGTTCCCCGGTTGCATTCCTTCTCAACATGACTATCGAGCAATGGTTTTTCATCCCAGCTTCTATCGTGCTGGTACGAGGCATAATAGAACTAAAGAGGTCTAACAAGTCGCTCAATCCGATCCCGCTGCTGCGAGACGGGTGAGCTTCACGTTCGAAATCGATGAATGAAGGATCAGTGGAACTGACTGACTGAATGATGAGCATAGGATTCTGACTCCTGTAAACAAGACGAGACGCAGGATTCTGACTGAAAAAGAAAATGGTCGTCGTGGGCAAAAGTAAAGTACAGGAAAGCAGCACAACATGTTCGAACCAGGCGCTGCTCGCGCACGCGAGCCCCGGGAGGGCTCGCGCCGGAGAGCGCTAACGTTAGGCGGGGAGGAATGAATCCAAAGGTAATGAGTAGGTGCTTTTGTATTGTTCTTCTGGTGGTGTGTATTGTCAGCGGATGCGCTATGCCTCATGTGCCGAATCTGCAGAAAGACAATGACGGCAAACAAGATCTCTCGGGTGAAACGGCTTCAAAAAAGCATCCGATCAAAACAATAGGCATCATAGGCGGGATTAGTTGGGCGTCATCCATAGAATACTACCGCCTCATGAACGAAATCGTCCGTGATAGGTTGGGTGGTGTGAACTCCGCTCAGATCCTGATGTTCTCCATTGAGTTCGGTGAATTTTCCAAACAGGAACGAATGGCTGACAAAGGTGACTGGACATTGATGACCAAGACCATACTTGATGCTGCGCAACGACTGAAACGAGGTGACGCGGACTTCATTGTAATTGCTTCCAATACACTCAATTCACTTGCAGGCCTCATTGAACAAGAAGTGGGGCTTCCCGTTCTCCATATCGCCGATGCCACAGGGAAAGCGGTCTTCCAAACAGGATTGCACACTGTCGCATTGCTGGGAACGAAATACACTATGGAGCAGCCTTTTTATCTGGAGCGTCTCAATAAATACGGGCTCAAGGTTGTCATACCCAACGAAAAAGAGCGGGATTACATTAATACTGTGATTTTCGATGAACTGTGCGCCAATAGGATAAGGAAGGAATCCAGAGATGCATTTAAGAAGATCATTGATCGTCTCCAAAAAGAGGAGGGTGCGGAAGGCGTTATTTTAGGCTGCACGGAGATTCCATTACTTATTAAGCAGGAGGATGTTTCTATTCCGGTCTTCGATACCACAGCACTACATTCAGCGGCCGCAGTTGAATATTCATTGAGTAGGTAATAGCAGGTTTGTAGAATTAGATGGCGCTGAGAAAAAGAGCATAAACCTTGCCCAATAATTTGATCCAGCCGAATCGTTACACTCGCGGCTGATCATTGTGTTCGCGGGACGCTGCGCATCCCGCGAACGGCGCCGCGGAGTGCCATCCGCCTGTTCTCGGGCGCTTCGCCTCCTCGAACTAGCGGATGCAGCGGACGGTCCGCTGCGCCGGGCGAGCCCGCCTCCGCGTCCGCCGCTGATCCGCAGCGCCGTTATGCTGATTGCTGACAAACCTAGCATTAAGGGGGAGATATGGACATCATGAACGCAAATCCTTTCGATCCTAAAACGCTTACCGAAGACGTTCTGAAGGAATGGCAAAACATGCTCAATGATACGGCTAAGATTATTGGTGTTCCTGCAGGGCTGATTACTCGTGTTGACGATAAGGAAATAGAGATCATTCTTTCCAGCGAGACTGATGGCAATCCTTATCCCGCAGCATTCAGATCACACTACCCTGATTCCGGATGGTACTGCGAGCATACCCTGAAGAGCAAAGGGCTTAATCTTATTCCCAATGCATTACAGGATTCTCGGTGGAAGGATAACGCCGCTGCTGTCGACCTGCATATGCTCTCTTATCTTGGGATGCCCATAAACCTTCCCGATGGAAAACAATTCGGGACGGTATGCTTCATAGACAACAAGCAGAATGCGCATAATGACTTGCACATCAGACTGGTCGAGCAGATTAAGAGAATGATCGAATTGTCTCTTTGCATCATTTTAGCCCAAGGGGAGATAGACCGCCGGGACCGCTTGCTTGATGATTTGAGCAAGATTTATCCGATATGCAGCTATTGCAAGAAAATCAGGGAAGAAACAGGCAAGTGGGTCCCGGTGGAGCAGTATATCAATAGTCTCTCTGGCGCCATGCCTTCGCATGGAATCTGCCCGGATTGCTACAAAAGGGAGATGGATAATTTGGCATAACCAGTCACGTGTGCGGACGCCTCAATCGGCGCCGCGCAGTGCAAGTAATCGGGGGGCAAGCCTCTCGACTATTGACTTTAAGTTTCGTCGAACAGGGCGATCACGATCGAGAGGCATACAGGAGCGCCCATGAACGAGCGCGATTCGCGTTTCCGGGAGATATTCCTTGAGCTGTTCGACGGCTTGCCCAGGCAGGGGCCGGGCAACCGTGATTGCGCCGCGAGAGCGCTCCGTCTCTGCGCGGGACTTCCCCGCACACCCATGATTGTCGATCTGGGATGCGGAGTGGGCGCACAAACGCTGCATCTCGCCGAACTGACAGCCGGTTCCATCGTGGCTGTCGATAGCCGTCTCCCCAGTATCGAGCGGCTGAAGAAGACACTCTCTGCGCGGGGTCTTTCGCAACGAGTCCATGCGCAGGTTGGCGACATAACACATCTGGAACTGCCGCCGGAAAGCTACGACCTGGTCTGGTCGGAAGGCGCGCTCTATAACATCGGAATCGGGAACGCCCTGCGCATCTGCCATGGGTTGCTGCGCCCCGGCGGCTTTCTTGCTTTCACCGACGCGGTCTGGCTGAAGGAGGATCCGCCACCGGAGGTGAAGGCGTGCTTCGAACAGGAATATCCGGCCATGGGCACGGCGGCCGACGTGGTGACAGCCATCCGGCTTGGCGGCTTTGAGTTTCTCGGCGGCTTCACGCTGCCGTATGAGGCCTGGTGGGACGACTTTTACTCGCCCATGGAACAGCGAATCATGGAGTTGCGTCGCAAGTACGGCAACGATGCCGAGGCGCTTGCGATGCTCGATGAACTCGCGCGTGAGCCGGAAATGCACCGTAACCATTCGGACTGCTACGGCTATGAGTTCTTTGTCGCGCGGCGGCCTGCCACAACGTGAGGAGATCAAACAGGGAGTGGATGCTACCTGCCGCCTCTACACTGATTTGGCGTGGCTCTGGCCGATGTGGGGCGATGCCGCCACTGAATACGCGCACTACTGTCGGCACGTCACCGGCCTGATTCGTCAATATGCCATGCGCCCGGCAACCACACTGCTGAACATAGGGTGCGGGGGAGGGAAGAACGCCCTGAACCTGAAGCGGGAGTACAACGTCACCGGCCTGGATGCAAGTTCCGCTATGCTCAAGCAGGCGCAAGCACTGAACCCGGACTGCACATTTGTCCAGGGCGACATACGGACGTTCAGACTCGGCCGGACCTTCGACGCCGTGCTGATGGACGACTCGATCTCGCACATGAATTGCCGGGCCGACTTCGTGGCGGCGTTCCGGACCGCGTATGTTCACCTGAATCCCGGCGGCGTCATGGTCGCCACTCCGGACGTGACGACCGAGACATTCCGGCAGAACAAGACGATCGTTACCCCCGCCGTACCCGGCGTAGCACCGGCCGGTATTGAACTCCTCTTTGTCGAGAATATGTATGACCCCGATCCTGCGGACGAGCAGTATGAAACGACGATCCTGTACTTGATCCGCTACCACGGACGCCTTCGGATTGAGACGGACCATTGGAGGATGGGCCTCTTCTCTCTCGACACATGGCGCCGTGTCCTGCGCGATACGGGTTTCGAACTGCATGAGGGGCGGTACACCGCCGGCGAGGATGCGTACACGGTCTTCGCCTGCGTAAAAACCGGATGAAGGCCGAACCTCCCGGACTCGGGGGCAGACCTTTATTCTTTACTACGAACAGGGCGGCTGCAGCGGACGCCCGTTTCGTCAGCCGCTGAGCCGCAGCGCCGTGAGGCGGTGACTGAATCCATTCGCATCCGAAAGGAGACTTTCTGCAGTGGACATCCCACGGATCTTCAACATCACCGAAAGCGCTCATCGGATCCATAACCCGTTTACGCCCGAAAAGCTCGCCGCACTCGGCGCGGCGCTGCGCCTGAAAACGGGGATCCGGGTGCTTGACCTCGGCAGCGGTTCGGGGGAGATGCTGTGCACCTGGGCGCGCGACTATGGAATCATCGGCACCGGCATCGACATGAGCCGGTTGTTCACCGAGCACGCGAAACTCCGCGCTGAAGAACTCGGTGTCGCCGATCGAGTCACGTTCATCCATGGCGATGCCGCCGGCTATGTCTCGGACGAAAAGGTCGATCTGGCGGCCTGCGTGGGCGCTACCTGGATCGGCGGGGGTGTCGCCGGGACGATTGAACTTCTGGCGAAGAGCCTCCGCCCCGGAGGGATCATCCTCATCGGCGAGCCCTACTGGCGGCAGATGCCGCCGACGGAGGATGTTGCCAGGGGGTGTCTTGCCAAGGAAATCTCCGACTTTCTCCTGCTTCCAGAACTCCTTGCGTCTTTCGGCCGCCTCGGCTACGACGTCGTGGAAATGGTCTTGGCGGACCAAGACAGCTGGGACAGGTACGAGGCGGCCAAGTGGCTCACCATGCGCCGATGGCTTGAAGCCAATCCCGATGATGAGCTGGCCCAAGAGGTGCGATCCAAATTGGCCTCGGAACCCGCGCGCCACGCCGCGTACACGCGTGAATACCTGGGCTGGGGCGTGTTCGCGCTGATGCCGCGGATCTGCCTCAAGCAGGCCTGACAACTGATTCAAGCCGACGCCGCTTCGCAGTCATCAACTTTAGCAGCGGGGCCAGCCCTCGACTGTTGACAGAGAATAGGCCGGCCCCGCTTCTCATATCGATAATCCCTTGCAATCCCTGTTTTACACAATCCTTGTATTATCCTTGTATTATCCTTTCTGCCCTCCCGGATTTGATGTTAGCATTGCCCGCGGCACAAGGCCGAGAGCGATGGCGTTCCTGCGATGAAGCATAGCCACCCGCATCATCTTGTAAAGATCGAGTCAGTCAACAGTCGAGGACGGACCCCGAACCTGCCCGAAGGAGGAGTTTCCCCAGGCTTGCAATCCTGTTGTGAAAGGAGAATCTCATGTCTAAAAAGAGGACAGACAAGGTGCTGATGTCACGGCGTTCGTTCCTCAAGGGAGCCGGGACACTGGCAATGACTCCGCTCTTGATGAACCTCGAGAGGAACTCGTCCTTGGCTGCCTCTCTCGTTCCGAAGAAGAGGCCAACCAAGAGGAACTATCGCACCAAGCTTGTCTTGTTGGGCACGACCGGCGGCATGACGTGGTGGCCCGGATCGAACCGCGCCAGCGCCTCGCAGGCATTGGTCGTCGGCGATGCGATGTACATCATCGACCTGGGATTCGGTTCCACCCAACGGCTCGCGGAAGCGTTCAACCATGCGGACTTCGTCACTATCGACGGCGAGAAGACACAGCTTGACCTATCCGCCTTTCTTAAGGGTGTCCGGGCGGTCTTTCTCACGCATCTGCATATGGACCATATGGGGGACTATCCGACCTTCCTGATGATCGGCGCCAGGGCGGGTTTCGGCGTCCCGAATCGGCTGCAGATCATCGGCCCCGGGGATCGCGGACGGCTGGAAGTGAACAAGACCGGATACACCGGCACGATCATCAAAACGGAATGCGGCGGTCCCACGCCGGTCACCGCCACGCCGGGCACCAAACAGATGACGAATCTGTTGCTGCAGGCGTTCGCCCAGAATATCAACGATTGCACGTTGGACGCCGGATACCCCGATATCTCCAGCATCATCGACGTCAAGGAGATAGGCGATCCCCAAACAATACCCTGGCCGGCGGGTTTTACCCCTCCGGATCCGTCCATACCCTGGTCGAGGAAGGAGACCTGCCCGGCCATGAGTCCGTTCGAGATTTACAGGGACGAACTGGTCCGGGTCTCGACCATTCTGGTGGATCATCACCAGGTCTATCCGGCCTTCGCCTTCCGATTCGACACCGACGACGGATCGCTGGTTATTTCAGGCGACACGGGCCCGGATACCAGTGGAAACCTTCAAAAACTCGCCAGGGGCGCGGACGTCCTTGTCCACGAGGTCATTGACGATGTGTGGATCGACGCGGCCTTCAAAGGGGTGAAGGAGGGCGATCCCGCCTGGCCTCTCTACTACCATGCCATCACCGCCCACACGACCATCCGGGAAGTCGGGAAGGTTGCACAACAGTGCCAGGTCAAGACGCTTGTGCTCAGCCACATCGGCCCGGGGAATGCCCCGCTCTCACGCCTGAAAAGGGCGCAGCGGAACTTTTCCGGGAAACTCATCATCGGCGAGGACCTGATGGAGATCGGCCTGGGGTAGGGTCCAGGGGCGCTCTCACGAACGATCCTTCAGGCAACTTCCATGGGAGCCCGAAGACCTGCGTCCCGCAGCATACAACGCCCAAAGGGACGAACCGCACCACCATATCGACCAGGTGGAACACGCGTGTGCCCGCCGGCGTGGAAGTTATTGATATCGCCGCCGTGTACGTTCCCTCGCAAACGCGGTATCGTCGCGTCGCCCGGCTTCGCGGGACGCTGCGCGTCCCCGGGGCGGGAATAGAGCTGACTCCGGCGCGTTTGAAGAGGCGCGGAGAGATGACGACCGGGGAGGAAACCGCGCTTCGGTTGCGTATGGGGGGGAGGGCGCTCGGAGAGGTCGGCGGCGCCCGGGCGGCGTGGGCGGAGCCGCGCCGAGGAACAATCAGGTGCGGCTGCGACAGCAGGTGGGGTACAATCGGGGATTGGGAGAGCGGGCGGACAAGATCGGCCGCATCGCCTTCGGCGTATGGCGAAGACCCGATACGGCCATCTGCTGACCCCGGCGAGCCCGATGCGCCGTCCGGCAAGGAGGATTCAGTGACGCCCCGGAACCATAGGAAGATCGCCGTCGTCGGCGCGGGCACCGTGGGATCGACCTACGCCTACTCCCTCGCCCAGAGCGGGCTGCCCGACGAGATCGTGCTCATCGACAAGAACGAGGATCTCGCGCGCGGGCAGGCGCTGGATCTCGCCCACGGGCAGCCGTTTTTCCCCCCCGTGGCCATCCGCCATGGCGACGCCGCGGACTACCGGGACGCCCAACTGATCGTGATCACGGCGGGTGCGGCGCAGCGGCCCGGCGAGTCGCGCCTGCAGCTTTTTCAGAAGAACGCCGCCATCGTGCGGAGCGTGGTCGAGGAGATCGTCGGGCAGGGCTCGCAGGGGATGATGCTCGTCGTGACGAACCCGGTGGATCTGATGACCCATGTCGCCCTGCGGCATGCGGAGGGCGAACGAAACCGGGTCTTCGGATCGGGCACGGTTCTGGACAGCGCGCGCCTCCGGCACCTGCTGAGCGCCTACTGCGAGGTCGACGTGCACAACGTCCATGCGTACGTTCTGGGCGAGCACGGCGATTCCGAATTCGTGGCCTGGTCCATGGCGCATGTCGCCGGCATGCCGGTCGACGAGTTCTGTTCGCACTGCGGACAGGGCGAAGACTGGAAGACGCAACGCGACACGATCGAGCAGCAGGTCAGGGACTCCGCCTACCATATCATCGGCTACAAGGGGGCCACCTGCTTCGCGGTCGGTTTGGCGCTGGTCCGCATAACCGGAGCGATCCTGCGCGGGGAGAAAAGCGTGCTGACGGTATCGACGATGGTCGAGGGGGAGTTCGGCCTTCGGGATGTCTGCCTCAGCGTCCCGTGCATCGTGTCGCGGCGCGGCGTCGAGAGGATCATCGTGAGCACCCTGCCGGACCGCGAGATGGCGGCCCTCTCCGCCTCCGCCGGGGTCTTGAAGAAGGCCGTCGCACAGCTCGGAGTCGATGCGTGAAGAAACCGGCGATGCCGGCCCCTCGGCCGGGGCGTGATGACGGACACGCGGCGGGGAGACGCGGCGGCCGGGGCAAACCGCGAAACGCGGTCCAGGCCGAGATCGCGGACCGCGGGGGGCGTGCCGCGCGTCCGCATCGCCACCGGGGGAGGTCATCGGAGCGTCTCATGGACAAGGGGGCTATCCTCGGTGCGCTGCGGATAGGGGAGGGGTGGAGGGTCCTCGATGCGGGCTGCGGGAACGGCTATATGTCGAAGGAGTTCTCGAAACGAGTCGGCAGCACGGGGATCGTCTACGCGTTCGACACCGACGAGCGCAGTATCGCCGCGCTCCGCGCCGAAACCTCGGGAACGAACATCGTGGCGATGGCAGGGGATATCACGGGCGACACCGGTCTCCCGGCAGGCGTATTTGACCTCATCTATCTGTCGGCCGTGCTCCATGGCTTCCCGCCGGAGCGGTTCTCGGGATTCCAGGCAGAGGTCGGACGTCTCCTTGCGCCCGGGGGCAGGCTGGCCGTCGTTGAGATCGTGAAACGCGAAACGCCCTTCGGCCCGCCGATGGGGATACGCGTGTCGCCTGAGGAACTGAAGGCCGCCATCCGGATGACCGCCGGGGCGACCGTCGACGTCGGCGACTACTTCTACCTGCAGCTGTTCGAGAACAGACCCAACCGCCCGCACGACGCAGACGGGAATGGCTGAGACGCGTTTTGCGCCGGGCGCGTCGTTTGCACCGCGGATTCCCGTGCGGGGCGGGACGGTCGCGGAGAGGATGCGGGGATGACCACGGGAGCGATGTGGGGATGGATAGGCGGCATCGCCGGCGGCATGCTCGGCCTCGCGGGCGGCGTCGTGGGAACCTACCTCAGCATCCGGAACACGAACGGGCCGCGCGAGCGTGCATTCATGATCAGGTCGGCCGCGGTCTGTTGGGCGGCTTTCCTGCTTTTCTTCGGACTGCTCATGGCATTGCCGGATCCGTATCGCTGGCTTCTCTGGATACCGTACGGCGTGCTGCTGCCCCTCGGCATCCTCCACGGCAATCGACGGCAGCAGGCCATCCGGCGCGAGGAGTCGCGGGACCGGGCTCCGCACCCCGGTGCCGTCGCCGCGCCGCGGATGCAGCGTCCGCGTTCCGGGTAGGGGAGGGCGCCGGGCCGGCGTAGATCGGCACCTGCGCCCTGCCGTCCCTGTGCAGCGATACAAAGGAGGCACGAGACGATGAAACGCACCGTCAGATTGCCGGCGCCGCAGAAGGATCTCGACTATCGCCTGATGGAGGCGCTGGAGAAGAGGCGCTCCACAAGGAGCTGGAAGGATGCCCCCCTCGACGCGCAGGAGCTGTCGAATCTTCTCTGGGCGGCGTGCGGGATCAGCAAGAAGGCGTACGGCAATGTGAAGAGCAAAAGGACGGCCCCCTCCGCCTGCAATTCGCAGGAGATCAGGGTGTATCTGCTCACGGCCGACGGCGCATTCCTGTACGACGAGGAGCGGCACTGCCTGGTCGAGATCCTCCGGAAGGATATTCGAACCCACATCGGCACCCAGAAAATGGTGAAATCCGCGCCGATGGGACTTGTCTTCGTGGCCGATCTGTCGCGCATGAAGAGCCCGTTTGTGAGGAGCAAGGAGGCGCAGCGCTTCTGTGCGTGGGTCGACACCGGGTATATCAGCCAGAACGTGTACCTGTATTGCGCCGCCGCGGGCCTGGGAACGGTGGTCTTGGCCATGGTGGACAGGGACACCCTGCACGCGCTGCTGGGGTTGCGGGAGCACGAGAAGGTGGTGTTGACGCAGGCGGTGGGGCGCCTGCCGTAGGTTGCCCCCGGCGCGCGGGCGCCGGCCTCGCCGAGGGGGGGAGGAAAGGGGACGGTATGCCGTGCCGGAGACGCAGCTGCGGCATGCGCGTCTCCAGGGGGGGGCGCATCGCGGCGGGGGGGAGGGCGTGGCGGCGGCAGGGTAACAATCCGAACGGGACATCGCGGACCGACCCGCGGAGGAGAGGCATATGGTCATCGTCGATTCGTATCCCGTGGCTGTGGCGATGTGCATCATCACGATGCTCTGCTGGGGGTCCTGGGCCAATACCCAGAAACTGACCGGCAAGGAGTGGCGGTTTCAGTTGTTCTACTGGGACTATTCCCTTGGCGTCCTCCTGCTTGCGCTGGTTTTTGCCTTCACGATGGGAAGCATAGGAGCGGAAGGGAGGGGATTCATCGAGGATCTCGGGCAGGCCGGCCGGAGTATGCTCCTGGCGGCGTTTTTCGGGGGGGTCGTCTTCAACTTCGCGAACATCCTCCTGGTCGCGGCCATCGACATTGCCGGGATGGCGGTCGCTTTTCCGGTGGGGGTCGGCATCGCCTTGAGCCAGGGGGTGTTCATCAACTATATCGCCAAGCCGGAAGGCAATCCGGCGATACTCTTCATCGGGGTCGCGCTGGTCGTCGCCGCCATCGTCATCGATGCTGTCGCGTACCGGCGGATGCAGTCCGGGGCTCGGCGGGGCACCGCCAAGGGGCTGGCGCTGTCCGTGATCGCCGGGATCTCGATGGGATTCTTCTATCGTTTCGTGGCCGATTCGATGGCGACCGATCCGGTCAACCCCGAGGCCGGATTCCTGACGCCGTATACGGCGATGGCGGTCTTCGCCGCGGGGCTGCTCTTGTCCAACATAGTCTTCATCACGGCGATCATGCTGAAGCCGATCAGCGGCGGGCCGGTGGCCCCCCGGGACTATCTCCTGAAAGGAACCCCGCGACTGCACCTGATCGGCATCCTCGGCGGCGCGATCTGGGGCTTGGGGATGCTGTTCAGCATCATCGCCGCGGGTGCGGCGGGCCCCGCCATCTCCTATGGGCTGGGGCAGGGGGCCACGATGGTCGCCGCCTTCTGGGGCGTGTGCATATGGAAGGAGTTCAAGGGCGCCCCCGCCGGGACGAACCGGCTCGTCGCCGCGATGTTCCTCTTCTTCATCCTTGGCCTGGGGTGTATCATCGCCGCGAGGGTGATCTAGCCGGCGCTGAGGGGCATGCGCCAAGACCGATGGCGGGGTGATGATGAAGATCGTCGTCGTGGGAAGCTCCAACACGGATATGATCGTCGCGGTGCCCCGGATCCCCAAACCGGGCGAAACGATACTCGGGGGGAGATTCTCCACCGCGGCGGGCGGGAAGGGGGCAAACCAGGCCGTTGCCGCCGCGCGCGCGGGCGGCGAGGTCGCGCTGATCGCCCGCGTGGGCAACGATCTCTTCGGCGCGCAGGCGCTCTCGGGGTTCAAGGCGGACGGCATCGATGCAACCCATGTGACGACCGACCCGGATCAGCCCTCCGGCGTGGCGTTGATCCTCCTGGCCCGAGGCGGCGAGAACAGCATCGCCGTGGCGCCGGGGGCGAACGCCGCGCTCTCCCCACGGGACGTGGAGAAAGCCGAAGCGCTCATACGGTCCGCGGATATACTGCTGATGCAGCTGGAGACGCCCGTTGAAACGATTGTCCGGGCCGCGGGGATCGCCGCGGAGGCGGGGGGCACGGTCATACTGAACCCGGCGCCGGCCTGCCCGTTGGATGACGCGGTGTTGGGCGCCGTGACCATCCTCACCCCCAATGAATCCGAGGCGGAACTGCTGACGGGTATTCCCGTTCGGGACGCATCGGGCGCGGGACGGGCGGTACGCGCCCTCCGGGGGAGGGGGGTGAAGACCGTCATTGTCACCATGGGGAGCAAGGGGGCGCTCCTGGAGACAGGGGAGGCGTCAGAGGTCCTTCCCGCCTTCTCCGTGGACGCCGTCGACGCCACCGCCGCGGGCGACGTTTTCAACGGCGCGCTCGCCGTGGCCGTCGCGGAGGGGAAGCCGCTACGGGAGGCGGTGCGGTTCGCCAACGCCGCTGCGGCGCTGTCGGTGACCCGGCTGGGCGCGCAGCCGTCGATACCCGCGCGCGACGAGATCGATCGCATGCTGCTTCGGGGCGATTGACCGCGCGGCTGACCGAACCGCCCGCACGCGCCTCCGGCGGCGCGATGATGAGCGGGGGGCACTCAACGAGGGGATGAGTCCAATGGTTTCACTGTCGGGAATGAAAAGCGCATTGCAGCGATACGGCGTTCAGGGCGCTCTTGCCGGCGCACTGCGCCGTGCGGCGGATCTCCTAACCCGAAATCAGATGGAGAACAGTCCGGAGACGCAGCGCCCCAATGACTTTCTTGCGTGGGTCCGCTTCGCCGTTCCAGGGATGCTCCGGCCGGGCAATATCGACGCAATGGACTACGCGATTGCGCATATGCCGCCCGGCGGGCCGATAGTCGAGATCGGCTCATTCTGCGGGCTTTCCACCGTCGTCTTGTCGTACCTTCTCGAGAAGCACTCGAGAACAACCCCGATCTTCTCCTGCGACAAATGGGAGTTCGAGGGGCAGCAGCTTGGGGCGCCCCTTGGGGACTCGACGTCCGTCACGCACGACGTGTATCAGGTGTACGTGAAGGAGACGTTTCTTCGCACCATGCACACCTTTGCGTCGAGCAGACTGCCGTATACCATCAACTGTTTTTCGGATGAGTTCTTCCTGCGCTGGTTTGCACGCGAAATGGTTGTCGATGTATTCGGTCGTTCCGTCACACTCGGGGGGGAGATCAGCTTCAGCTACATCGATGGGAACCATACCTACGCATTCGCTAAAAGGGATTTCGAGAATACGGATCGGGTACTGGTTTCCGGCGGCTTTATCCTGTTCGATGACTCCTCCGACGACAGCACATGGGAGGTGAATCGATTGACCCGTGAAATCGCCGCGGGGCAACGGTACGAACTGATCTCGAAGACCCCCAACTATCTGTTCCGGAAGAGGTGACGCAGGAATCGACGGCGTAGCACGCGTGCGTTACCGGGGGGGCGTTTTCGTTCCGTGTCGCTTTCGACGGATCCCCTGTCCCCGCCGTCGATCGATTCCGGGTGCGGCGTGGAGGGCGCCCCGGGTGCGCCCCTTTCGAGAGAGGAGAAACAAAATGCCGGCGGGAGGAACATCGCCTCCGCCGGCATCGATTCGGTGCAGCGAGAACAGGCGCGCTCAGTAGACGCGCTTCTTCTCCTTCTTCTCGCGGCGCTTCTCCTTGAGGGACTTCTGAGCCTTCTTCTTCTCTTCGTGTTTCGTCTTGTCCATCGAGCCCATCGTCGACCTCCTTGTGCGTGAGCCCCGCACGCCGCCCGCGGCCGGTCCGGCCGCTACTTCTTCGCCGCCGCCTTCGGCTTCTTCTTGACCGCCTTCCTGATCACGATGTAGCCGCCGTTCGCCCCGGGTACCGCGCCGCCGATGAGGAGCAGGTTCTTGTCCTCGAGGACCTTGACCACCTTCAGATTCTGGACGGTGGCGCGCGCATTGCCGAGCTGGCCGGCCATCTTCAGCCCCTTGAAGACCCTGCCGGGGAACGAGTGCTGGCCGATCGACCCGCTGTGCCTGAAATATTCGTGCGTGCCGTGCGAGGCGGGGGAGCCGCCGAAATGGTGGCGCTTGATGACGCCTGCGTATCCTTTACCCTTCGAGACGCCGCAGACGTCCACGAATTCCCCTTCCTGGAAGACGGAGGCGCCGAGGACCTGGCCGGCGGCGTAGTTCTTCGCCTCGTCTCCCGAAAGGCGCACCTCCCTGAGAAACTTGAACGGCGGGGTGCCGGCCTTCGCGAAGTGTCCCTGGAGCGGCTTGGTGAAGGATTTCGCCTTCCCCTCGTCGAAACCGAGCTGCAGCGCCTGATACGAGCCGGCGCCGTTTTTGATCTGGACGACCGTGCAGGGGCCCGCCTGCACGACGGTGACCTGCACCGCCTTCCCGTCGTCGGTGAATATCTGGGTCATCCCAAGCTTCTTGCCCAGGAGCCCCATGGTGAAATTTTTCATCGTCCCTTCCTTGTAACGAGGAGCGCCATTATATACGAACGCAGGGCCGCTGCAACTACAATTTTGCCGCCGGCGCGGCTGCCGCCGCGGGGGCGGGCGAAGGAGAGGCGGGCGGGGTATCGAGCGTTTTCAGGGAGCCGGCGCCCGCGGCGTCGAGGAACGCCTCCATCGCGTTGGACTTGTCGGGGTGCTGGAGGATCACCCTTGCCTTGTCGTCTCCGAAATGGTTCCGCATCTTCTGGAGGAGGGCAAGGAGCGTGTCCTCGAACCCCTGGCGCGACGAGCCGAACGCCGTGTCGCCGTCGGGGGAGAGGATGAGGATGAGGTAACGGTCCGAGGCCTGGTCTTCCCTGTCGGTGACGACGAACGACTTCGCGTAGTGCCGATCCTGCCGCCGGTCGACGAGGAAACGGGCCGCGGACTCGGCCAGCTCCATCCCCGCCGCGGAATCCGAGAAGCAGACGATTTCTCCGACGGCGGACCCCTTGTCGGGAACCGCGCCCGCTCCCGGGACGGCGAGCGCCGCGCACAGCATCACGCCCTTCAGGATACGCATTGCAGGAACGCCCGTGCACTTCCACGAGCGAATCTATGGTACCATACCATGCACCGGAGTCAAGCGGGGAACCTCCTTCCTCGACCATGCACGCGCCCATTGCTGTCGCGATCCTCACGGTGGCCTGCTCCGCTCCCGGCGCACCGCCGGGGCAGGAACGGAACGGCCCGCCCGCCGGGCTCCCAGGGGCGGCGTCCTCCCTTGCGGAGGAGGCCGAGACGCTCGCCGCCGCCGAGGCGCTTGCCAGGGAGGAGGCGGCCACCCGAAGCAGGGAAGAGGCGGGGAACGGGGGGGAGCCGTCGGGCTGGTTTTCGTTGCGCCGCCTCTTCGGGGCGCGGCCGCACCCCGGCCTGAAAACGGAACCGCTGCGTCCCGCGCCCGTTCCGGTGTCGATACGCGAAACCGTATCCGTTCCGCGCGCCGCCCCGCTGCCCCTCCCCGCGTCCGCCGAGCCCGGCGCGGATGAGCGGCAAGAGGGAGTCACGGGGATGCTTCTCGGCGACGCGCGGGCGCTCGCCGAGCACGGGGACGGCGACGGGGCGATCGCGGTGCTCACCGCCCTCCTGAAACGCGCCCCCGAATCCTTCGAGGCGTGGCGCCTGCGCGGGGGGCTGCTGCTCGCGAAGGGGGACTATCGGCGGGCGGTCGGCGATTACCGCAGGGCCATTGCGGCCGGGGGCGGGGACATCGATTCCCGGTATGGCCTCGGGACGGCGCTGGAGAAATGGGCCGAGACGCTCGATGCGGAGGGGGCGGGGGAGGCGGCGGCGGAACGGTACCGCGCCGCGGCCGCCGAGTACAAGGCGGTGCTCTGGAAGCGTCCCGACTACCTCCCCGCATGCTACAGTCTCGGCTGCGTCTGCGCGCGGTTGCACAACAGGGACGACGCGGCCCATTACTTCAGGAAGACGCTGGAACAGGCGGAGGACGATTCGGAACTCGCGCGGCGCGCCCGGTACAACATGAAGCTGTTGGGGGAGTACTGACGGCGCACCCGGCCGAGAAAGGTTCCCGGCGCCGGGGGGCCCGCGCGCCCCGCCCGGCATGCAGGCGCGCCCGGGGACGCTCCCGCGGGATCAGCCCTCCTTCTCGATGATTCCCAGCCCCTCGTCGAGGGTGCGGATGATGAACTCCGCATCCCCCTTGTCGATGCACATCGGCGGCTTGATGCGCACGACGTTCCCCGCCATCGCCCCCTTGCCGATGAGAAGCCCACGGTCCTTGCACAGATCCATCAGGCGGAGCGTCTCCTTCGCGGCGGGTTCCTTGGTCGCGCGGTCGCGCACGAGCTCGATCCCGAGCATCAGCCCCATCCCGCGCACCTCGCCGATGAGGCGATGCTTCTCCTGGAGGCCTTTGAACCCGTCGAGGAGCAGATCCCCCATCGCCTTGGCGTTGCGGGGGTAACGGTGCTTTTCGATGGCCTCGAGCACCGCGAACCCCTGCGTCATCGACACCGGGTTCCCGCCGTAGGTGTTGAAGTGCACCTTCCCCCGCATCGACTCGGCGATCGGGCGCGTCGTGGTCACGGCGCCGAGCGGCACGCCGTTCCCGATCCCCTTCGCCATCGTGATGATGTCGGGCACGCAGCCCCACTGCTCGATCCCCCAGAACCTGTCGCCGGTGCGCCCGAAGCCGGTCTGGACCTCGTCGGAGATGCAGAGGCCCCCGTAGTTCCGGACGATCCGGTAGGCGATCTCGAAATACTCCTTCGGGGGGCATACCACGCCGCCGAACCCCTGTATCGGTTCGGCGATGAACGCCGCGATGCGGCCCGAGGTGGAGTATTTGACGATCTCCTCGATCTGCCGCGCGCAGGCGAGATCGCAGGCCGGATAGGAGAGGGAGTAGGGGCACCGGTAGCAGTAGCCGGCGGGGGCGTGAGAGACGCCGAAGACGTAGGGGAGGCTGTGGCGCCACGCCGACTGGCCGGTGAGGCTCATCGCCATCAGGGTGCGGCCGTGGAACGAGTGGCGCAGGGCGATGAACTCCTGCTGCTTCGTGAAGTTCTTCGCCAAAAGCGCCGAGAGCTCGGTCGCCTCGCACCCGCTGTTGGTGAAGAAGCTCACCTTCAGCTCCCCCGGCATCGTCTCCGCGAGCTTCTTCGCGTAGACGGCGATTGCGGGGTGGTAGTAGAGTGTGGTCATGTGCTGGAGCGTCCGCACCTGCTCCACCACCGTGGGGATGACGTCCGGGTGGCAGTGCCCGACGCTGATGGTGACGACGGCCCCGAATCCGTCCAGGTACCGCCGCCCCGCGGCGTCGTAGACGTACTGCATCTCGCCCCGGACGATCTCGAGCGGGGTGCTGAAGTAGCTCATCGTGCTCGGGAGGAGGTACTCCTCCCGCATCTTCTTGATCTCCTCGACCGTGTAGTTCCGGCTCTGCATCGTGCTCTCCCTTTCGGTATCGTCGCCGCCGCGTTGCCCGGCGCACGGGTGCGCAGTCGATCTCCCTACCGGGGGGAAGCGTACCATAGTCGGGGCGGCCGGGGCAATCAGGCGTGTGACATCAGACGTGTGGCTGTGCGGGCGCTAGCGTTTCACCGTCCCCTCGACCCCCCCCCAGGGAAGGCGTTTGACGAAACGCCCCCATCCCTTCTCGCCCGTGAACCTGCCGTGGCGGGCGACGAGCCGACCGCGGCTGAAGGTCATCGCCGGGTACCCGGTGAGGGTCCAACCGTTGAACGGGGACCAGTCGCAGTTGGACTGCAGCCGGCGCGGCGCGATGGTGAACCTCTTCTTCGGGTCGAAGATCACCACGTCCGCGTCGGCGCCGATGGCGAGCGTCCCCTTGCGGGGGTAGAGCCCGTGGATGCGGGCGGGGTTGGCGCTCACCAGCTGCACGAGGCGGTTCAGGGAGAATCGCCCCTTCGCCGCACCGAACGCGTGCATCAGCGGGAGCATCGTCTCCACGCCCGGCATCCCGAAGGGGATCTTGGCGAAGTCGCCGCCCCAGGCCGCCTTCTGCCGTTTCGTGAAGGTGCAGGTGTCGGACGCGATGAGCGAGATCTCCCCGTTGGCGAGGCCCCGCCAGAGGCGCTCCGAATCGGCGGCGGTCTTGACCTGGGGGCAGGTGGCGAACAGGTGTCCGTCCTTCCGGCTGAAGACCGACTCGTCGAGGAGGAGGTAGTGCGGGCAGGTCTCCGCGTAGATCTGGACGCCGCGCTCCTGGGCGGACTTGACGATGTCGACGGAGGCGCCGGCCGAGACGTGGACGATGTAGACGCGCCCCTTCGCGGCCTCCGCCCACGTGGCGGCCCGCTGGACCGCCTCGCTCTCGACGAACGCCGGACGGGAGAGGGCGTGCCCGCGCGCGCCCAGTCTCCTGCGCGCCGCGCGATACCGGCGCACGAGGCCGTCGAGGACGAAGACGCTCTCGGCGTGGAGCTCGATCATCGCGCCGATCCGCGCGGTCTTCTCGAGGGCGCTGTAGAGCGTGTAGTCGTCGGCCATCCAGCCCTGGTCCTTGTAGATCATGAACATCTTCACGGTGGGGATCCCGGCGTCCACGAGGCGGGCGAGGTCCCTGCCGGACCCGTCCTTCCAGTCGGTGATGCCGGCGTGGAGGGAGTAGTCCACGCAGACGTTTCCGTCCGCCTCCCGGCGGCGGTTCGCGACCGCCTCCATCACGGGGTGGCCCTTCGTCTGGATCGCGTAGTCGATGACGGTGGTGACGCCCCCGCAGGCGGCGGCCTTCGTGCCGTTCTCGAAGTCGTCGGAAGAGACCGTGCCGCAGAACGGGAGCTGGAAGTGGACGTGCGCGTCGATCGCCCCGGGCATGACGTAGGCGCCGCGGGCGTCCACCACCTCGGCCTTCTTGCGGGGGGTGAGGCGGTCGCCGACCGCGACGATCCTTCCCCGTTCCATCACGAGGTCCGCCTCAACGCGGTCGGATTCGGTGACCAGCGTCCCGCCCTTGATGATGGTGCACATAGGAGCCCCTCCAGCTGTGCGCGCTACGCTGCAAGAGGATCGAGACGAGTCGACCGCGTAGCGCTCAGTGCTTCTTCAGCGGCACCGTCGACCGCTTCATCGTGATGCAGTCGTCGACGGGGCAGACGTGCGCGCAGAGGCTGCAACCGGTGCAGCGCTCCTCGTGTACCGTCGGCTGGCGCTTCTTCGCGTCCCAGTCGATCGCCTGGTACGCCGAGTCGCGGCAGGCGACGTGGCAGAGCCCGCAGCCGATGCACGACTCGTCGTCGATGCTCGACACCACGCGGTGGTCGCGGCTCAACGCCTCGTGCATCGTGATCTTCTGCGCGGCCAGCCCGACCATCTTCTCGATCGAGGAGAAGCGCCGGTCCTCCATGTAGTTGGCGAGCCCCTCGCAGAGGTCGTCGATGATCCGGTACCCCCAGTGCATCACCGCGGTGCAGACCTGGACGGTGGTGGCGCCGAGGAGGATGAACTCCGCCGCGTCGCGCCAGGTCCCGACCCCGCCGATCCCCGAGACGGGGCAGCTGGTGGACTTGAAGATCTCGCAGACCGCCCGCAGGGCGATCGGCTTCATCCCCGGCCCCGAGCAGCCGCCGTAGGTGCTGCGCCCGTTGACCGAGGGGAGCGGGTCGAGCGTGTCGAGATCGACGCCGAGCAGCCCCGCGACGGTGTTGATCGCGGAGATCGCGTCCGCGCCGCCCGCCTGCGCGGCCTTCGCCGTCATCTTGATGTCGGTGATGTTCGGGGTGAGCTTGATGATGACGGGGATCCGGGAGATGTCCTTGACCCACTGGGTGATGTGCTTGGTGATCTCCGGGTCCTGGCTGCAGATGCTTCCCATCCCGCGCTCGGGCATCCCGTGCGGGCAGCCGAGGTTGCACTCGATCATGTCGGCGCCGCTGCCCTGCACGCGACGGGTGAGCTCCTGCCAGTCCTTCTTGGCGGGGCCCGCGGCCATGATGCTGGCGATGACGACACGGTCGGGGTAGCGCTTCTTCATCTGGCCGATCTCCTTCAGCCAGATCTTGATGCCGCGGTCGCTCACGAGCTCGATGTTCTGGACGACCGCCATCCGGTTCCTGCCGTAGTTGAGCGAGGCGAGCCGCGGGGCGACGTTCAGCACCGGTTCCCCCTCGGGGACCAGCGTCTTGATGATGGCGCCCCCCCACCCGGCGTCGAAGGCGCGCATGATCATCTCGCCGGTGGTGGTGGGCGGCGCGGAGGCGAGTATGAACGGGTTCTTGAACTTCACGCCGCAGAAGTCGACCTTGAGAAGCGAATGCTCCGTTTCGGTTGCCATCTAATTCCTCCCTATCTCCGGCGCCGGTCGCCGAACGATCCATCGGCGCCGTCTGCGTGGCGCCCGATCGTTGCGCCGTCCCGCCTAGCGTTTCCTCAGGTACCGGTCGATCGCCTCCGCGGCCGCCTTGCCGGCGGCCACGGCCTCGACGGCGGTGGCGCCTCCGTTCACCGCGTCGCCCCCGGCGAAGACGCCGGGGATGCTGGTGAGGCCGTTCGCCTTCGTCTTGATGCGGCCGCGCGCGTCGGTCTTGAGGCCGAACGCCTTATGGAGCGCCGCGTCCGGGTCCTGGCCGAGCGCCTGGACGACGGTGTCCGCCTTCACGATGAACTCGGAACCGGGGATCGGGACGGGGCGCGGGCGCCCGGACTCGTCTTTGGGGCCCAGCTTCATCTTGATGCACTCCACCGCCTCGACCCGCTTCTTCCCGAGGACCTTCTTCGGGGCGGTCAGGAACATGAACTCGGTCCCCTCGCGGAAGGTCATCGCGACCTCGGCCTCCCATGCGGGCATCTCCGCCATCCCGCGGCGGTAGATGACGAGGACGCGCGCGGCGCCGAGACGGAGCGCGGAGCCGGCGCAATCCATCGCGGTGTTGCCCGCGCCGAAGATGGCGACCGTCTCGCCGACCCGCGGCTTCTTCGGGCCGAACTTGGCGGCGGCGATGAAGTCGAGGGCGTCCCAGACGCCGTCCAGCTTCGTCTGCTCGAGGTTCTGCCAGCGGGATTTCCAAGCCCCGGTGCCGATGAAGACCGCGGCGAAGCCCGACGCCTTCAAGGCGGCGAGGCCGGCGATCTTCTTCCCGGTGACGATGTTGACACCCGACTTCCGGATCGCCTCGATCTCCGCGTCGACGATCCGCTGGTCGAGCCGGTACGAGGGGATGCCGTAGGTGAGCATCCCCCCCGCCTTGCGGTTCTGCTCGAAGACGGTGACGTGGTGGCCGCGCTTGGCGCACTCGATGGCGCAGGTGAGCCCGGCCGGTCCGGCGCCGACGCAGGCGACCTTCTTCGCCCCCTTGCGGGGCTCGACCGCGAACGGGCGTATGCCGCCCACGAGATCGAGATCCGCGACGTAGCGCTGCAGCGTGGCGATGTCGAGGGGGGAGGTGGCGAACTGGTTGCGGCAGGCGCCGATGCAGAACTCGTCGGCGGGGCAGATGCGCCCGCAGACGCTGGCGAACGGGTTCGCCTCCCTGATGATGCGGATGGCGCTCTTGAGGTCGCCCACGTGGATCCGCCGGATGAATGCGCTCACGTCCACGCCGCTCGGGCAGCCGCTGCTGCACGGCGCCTCGAGGCAGTAGTTGCAGCGGACGGCCTCCTTGCGGGCGAGGTTGTGCGGGACCGGTTTGAGGATCTCCTGAAAATCCCGGGTGCGTTCCTTGACGGGCCGCTCAGTCGAACGCGTCACGCTCATGGCTGCCTCCTCGATGAGGGGGGTTGAAGAGACGACAGTATAGCATCATGCGGCGGGGAGGCGCCAGAGCTTTATGGGTTGTCGTCGTTTATGGGTTGTCGTTTATGGGTTGTCGGGGTGCTTTCGGGGGTGCGTTATGGAGTGGCGGGTAAGGGAGCACTTCTTAAGGAGTGCTCCCTCATTATTCCCCTTCCCCCTTGAGGGGGAGCCTGCCTGCCGGAAGGCAGGGGGTGGGGGGATAACAAAGCACCCCATAAGTGTCCCTTACGGTGGCGGCGGGCGGACGTCTTACCAGGTATCCGTTCTTGAGGATCGCCTCTGCCAGCACCTCGCCGCAGATGCGGTGCCCCGCCTCGTTGTAGTGCGCCCCATCGGGCAGCTTCAGCACGGTGCCCCTGCGCTCCTCCTCCCGTATCCGCAGGGGCACCTCGTCGATGAAGGGGATCTTCTCGCGACCGAATATTCGGCTGAACTGTTCGAAGCACGGGGGGTGAAGGTCCACGGGGAAGGCGATGACGTGCGTCGCCCCGGCCCGCCTCTTGATCTTCCCGATCAGCTCCTCGGTGACGGAGACGGAGCGCGCGAAATCGGGATACTCCATCCCCCGTGCCATCGGCCCTTCGACGCTGTGCAGGATCCCGTTCTGTGCAAGCAGGGCGCGCGCTTTTTCCAATCGGGTGATCAGCACGGAGCAGAGCCTCGAATGCGAAGCCAGGAACACCCGTACCCCCCCCGCTCGCCGTGGGAAGCGGTACTCGATCCTCCCGTGCACCCAGTAGGGGCGTATCAGGAGGTTGTTGTTGAAGTAGCTTGCGCGTTCGAGGTCCCACGAGTTGTTGATGAAGTCGTTATAACACACCTGCAGTATGATTAGGTCGGGCTTCACCCGATCGAGGTACCGGTCGAGCGCGAGGTATTCCTGGAGGGTCCCGTAGCCGCTTGCGCTGTAGGCGGAAATTCCGGCGCCGAGGGCGCGCCCGAGGACGGTGTAGTACAGCTTCTCCTCTGGGACGCCGACGCCCTGGGTGAAAGAGTCGCCGAGGACGAATATCCGCGGCGCGCGAGGGGAGGCCCCCTCTGATACCAGCTTCCCCCGCCAGCCGAGCACCGGATCGCACCGGGAATATTCCGAGAAGGAGAACGGAATGCCGTAGCGGTGGTAGTGACATGCCCGCAGCAGCACCTCCGCGGCGGCAAGGGTGACGACCGTGGAGATGGCCAGTGCATAGATCTTCGCGCGCGCGCAATGTTGCATTGGGTTACCGGCCGTGAACGCATTCATGGCGAGATGTGCACTCCCCGGCCCCGCTGCCCGGGGCGATCCCCCGCGCGCAAGGCTCGCGCGCGGGGCGGCGGTGCACAGGGACGCGGCGACGGGTCCCCCCCCCGCTGCTGCCGTGCTACGGCAGCTGCTTCACCAGGTCGCCGTAGGTGTCGGGACGGCGGTCGCGGAAGAACTGCCATTCGTCCCGGACCTCCCTGAGCAGGTCGAGGTCCATGTCCGCCACGACGATCTCGTCGCGGTCCTCTCCCCCCTGTGCGATGATCTTGCCGCGCGGGTCGCAGAAGTAGGAGGCGCCGTAGAACTTGCCGAAGTTCCACGGGGCCTCGACGCCGACGCGGTTGACGGCGCCGACGTAGATCCCGTTCGCCACGGCGTGCGCGGGCTGCTCGAGCTCCCAGAGGTGTCTGGAAAGGCCGCGGACGGTCGCGGAGGGGTTGAGGATGAGCCAGGCCCCGTGCAGGGCGAGGATGCGCGCCCCCTCGGGGAAGTGCCGGTCGTAGCAGATGTAGACGCCGATCGTCCCCACGGCGGTCTCGAATACCGGGTAGCCGAGATTGCCGGGCTTGAAATAAAATTTCTCTAAGAAACCGGGTTCGACGTTGGGGATATGGTTCTTGCGGTAGATCCCGACGAGCTTCCCGTCGGCGTCGATCACCGCGGCGGTGTTGTAGTAGACGCCGGTGATCGTGACCTCGTAGAGGGGGACGACCAGAACCATCCCGTGCTTCTTCGCCGCGGCCTGCATGCGCTTGACGGTGGGGCCGGGGATCGGCTCGGCGGTGCGGTACCAGCGCTTGTCGTGCTTGCTGCAGAAGTAGGGGCCGAAGAAGATCTCCTGGAGGCAGCAGACCTGCACGCCGCGTTTGGCGGCCTCGCCGATACGGGCGAGGTGCTTGCGCACCATCGCCTCCTTGATCGCGGCTAGCTCCCTGGAGACGTCGGCGGGCTTCATCTTCGAGATGTCCGCCGTGGGGGCCTTGACGTTCGATGCCTGGATGAGTCCACCCCGTACGATCATCGCATGAATCCTCCCCTGTCCGGTGTGCGTGTGCAACCGCGCCGCGGACGGCGCGCCGGGCCTGAACGTCGGATGCGCCGGCGTGTCACGCCGCGGCATGCGGCGTTACTCCTTGACGAAGAGGCCCTTGAAGAAGGCGCCTGTCTTTTTGCCGCCGTTGCCGAAGAAGGAACCGGTTTTCTTGGCGGCGTCCGTGAAGAACTCCCCGGTCCTGGAGCCGAGCTCCTTCGTGCCGTCCCATATCTTGGCCACCGGCGCCCTGTCCCCGGACGCGGCGGGGGGAGCGGGGACGACGGCCTCAGCGGATTCGGCGGCCGGAGGCGGGGAGGCGAGCTCCTGCGCGGGGGCGTCCGGGAGCGGCTGCGCAACGCCCGCGGACGGCAGCGCGAAGAGCGCCAGGGCGACGACGAAGAGGGAAACGGCTTTCATAACGGCCTCCTTGCGGGGAGGCGAGCCCCGCATATGTACGATAGCAGGTTGACCGTTCATGTCAACAGGGTTGTGGTCCCGACGCCTCCGGCCGTGGCGGAATCCGGGGCGGTGAGGTACCATAGCCGCCGTGAGAGCGATTCAGGCGGCGTCGATCGATCGCGAACTTGCAGGTGCGCTCCGCCGCGGGGGGCGTCGCGGCGAGGTTCTCTCCACGCACCGGAAGGCGGCGTATCTGGCGGCGCAGGACGGGCGGCTGGTTGTCCTTGCGGGAGAGGAGGCCGGCAACGGCCCCGGGTTTGTCGTCGTGCCGGGCGTCTCCTCGTTTGCCGCGGGGCCGGGTGCGGTGGTCCCGGGCGAGCCGTGGGAGGCGGCAGGGTCGCTCCTGGTCGTCGGCGGGGGGCGGCTGGGGATCGAAACGGAGGGGGCCACGGCGTGGGATGCCGAATTGCGAATCCTCCCGTTACGAAATGGTGCCCGGGAGCGGGCGGATGCGGCGCTCGAAATCGCGCAGGCGGGGCGTCCCGCGGGGGCGCTCGGCGCGCTCATCGGCGATCTCGCCGCGATCGCCGCGGGGGGGACGCCGCGCGGGTGCGGCACGGTCGAGCGGAGGGTCCGCCTGCTCGCGGACGCCCTCGCGGCGGGGAGCGGGGTCGCGGCCGCCGCGTCCGCCCTCGTCGGCCTCGGGGACGGGCTCACCCCCTCCTGCGACGATCTGCTCGCCGGTCTCGCCGGGACGCTTCGACTCTTCTCCGGGGACCGGCGCCACGGGGCGTGGGCGCGCGGCGCGCTCGCGGCGGTCGCCGTGTCGGTCGAGGAGGCGGGAAGCCGTACCACCCCCGTCTCCCGGCATTTCCTGCGGGCGGCGGCGCGCGGGCGCTTCGCGGAGCGGCCGAAAAATCTTCTCGAGGCGGTGCGCGGCGGCGGCGAGAAAACGGTGGCGGAGGCGGCGGTTCGGATGCTACACTGTGGAGCCACGTCGGGCGCGGACCTGGTCTTCGGCGTCGCGCTGGGGTTTCTCGTCCTGTCCCGCCGCGAAAAGGAGGGGTTATGAAACTGAAGATGTACGATCTGACGCAGCCGCTGAGCGACCTCACCCCCGCCTGGCCGACCTACGAGCCGCTGCAGGTGAAGTTCTTCAAGCGCCTCGCTCCCAACGGCGCCAACGGACAGCTCGTGACGCACTCCAACCACGTGGGCACCCACCTCGACGGCTCCCTGCACTTCTGCACGCACGGCCGCGACATCGCTTCGATCCCGCTCGAGGAGCTCGTGAGCGACGGCGTGATCGTGGACCTGAGCGACATCGCCGAGGACTACGGCATCTACACCTCCAAGCAGATCACCGACCGGGTCGAGGTGCGGAAGGGCGATATCCTGATCATCAACACCGGGTACCATCGGTACGCGTGGGACCAGCCTGCGGCCGACGAGGTCCGCTACATGGTGAAGCACCCGGGCCCGCAGCGGGAGTTCTCGCGCTGGTGCCAGCAGATGAAGTTCAAGTGGATCGGGGTCGACTGCGGCTCGGCGGACCACCCGATGAACACGAAGATACGCGAGTGGATGCCGAAGCAGGCCGCCGAGTGCGAGGCGTACTTCCAGAAGAGGTACGGCAAGTCCATCGACGACCTGTTCCCGCCAGACCATTACCAGCTGATGCACATCGACCTCTTCCCGCAGGACATCATCCACGCCGAGAATCTCGGCGGGGAGATCGACAAGGTGCTGAACCGCCGGATGGTCATCGGCTGCTTCCCCTGGCGCTGGGTCGGCGGGGAGTCGTCGATCTGCCGCATCGTGGCGTTCGACATGAAGTAGCGGGCCCCCTGATCCGTTCCACTCCTTCCCCGAGCGGGGGGACATGGCGCGGACGGAGGCGTGCGAGAGAAGGAGGATCCACGATGAGCAAGAAGCAGCACCATATCGACTGCGGCCCCGGCGACGTCGGACGGTATGTCCTGCTCCCCGGCGATCCCGGGCGCGTGCCGGTGATCGCGGCGCATCTGAAGAACGCGGCCATGGTGGCGCAGAACAGGGAGTACACCACCTATACCGGCGAGGTGGACGGGGTGCGGGTCTCCGTGACCTCCACGGGGATCGGCTGCCCCTCGGCGGCGATCGCGGTCGAGGAGCTCGCCCGCATCGGCGCCGACACCTTCATCAGGGTCGGGACCGCGGGGGCGCTCCAGATGAACGTGGCCCTCGGCGATCTGGTGATCTCCACCGCGACGGTGCGCGACGACGGGACCTCGCGGCAGTACCTGCCGCGCTCCGTGCCCGCGGTGTCGGATTTCCACCTCACGATGGCCCTCTGGGAGGCGGCGCGCAAGCTCGGCCACCGCGCCCATCTCGGCGTGACGCAGACGAAGGACGCCTTTTACACCGAGGAGGACGACCCGACGCTGCCGCGCTACGAGGAGATCCAGCGCGAGTGGAAGGCGTACCAGAAGGCCAACGTGCTCGCCTCCTCGATGGAATCGTCCGCGATCTTCAGCGTCGCGATGATCCGAAAACTCCGCGCCGCGGAGATCCTCGCGGTCATCGGCTCCACCTACTCTGGCGAGATGATCGTCAAGAAGGTCGGGATCGATGAGATGATCGCCACGGCAATCGAGGCGATCCGCATCATCGCCGCGCGGGATTCGAAATGAAGCGCATCGTCGCCGCGGGCGTGCAGATCGCCGTGCACCCCAACGACCCCGCCGCCAACATCGCGAAGGCGGCGGCGTGGCTCCGCCGGGCGTGCGCGGAGGCGCGACCGGACCTCGTGGTCTTCCCCGAATCGGTGACGACCGGCTTCGCCCCGGCCCTTTCCCCGCGCGAGCTGCATCGCCTCGTGGACCGCATCCCCGGCCGCCTGACGGCGGAGATGCAGCGGCTCGCCCGCCGGCACCGCGTCCACATCGTCTGGCCCACCTACGAGCGGGGGGAGAAGCCGGGGATCGTCTACAACAGCGCCGCCCTCATCGGCCCCGACGGGAAGATCATCGGGGTCTACCGGAAGACGCACCCGTTTCCCACCGAGCGGCTCGCGGGCGGCGGGTGGACGACCCCGGGCGTCTCCGCGGAGGTCTACGAGACAAAGATCGGCGCGGTCGGGATGGTCATATGCTACGACGGGGATTTCCCGGAGCTCGTCCGCCTGCTTGCCGTGAAGGGGGCGGAGATCGTCGTCCGGCCGTCGGCGTTCATGCGGAGCTTCGACATCTGGGAGATCACCAACTGCGCCCGCGCCTACGACAACCACGTCTACTGGGTCGCGGTGAACGCCGTCGGCTTCGACGCGGCCGGCAACCACTACTCCGGCGGCAGCATGATCGTGAGCCCGATCGCCAGGAAGCTGGCGCAGGCGAGGGGAGGGGAGGAGATCATCTTCGCGGAGCTCGACCCGGACCCGATCCGGCACCTGACCTACGGGAGCACGGCGCCGATGTGCTTCGACCACCTCGAGGACCGCAATCTCGCCGCCTACGACGGCGTTCTTGCCCCCGCCCGGAGCCGCTTCAAGCCCGCCCGGCGCATTAAATACTGAAGTATCGGGGCATCGGGGTCGGACCACGTTATCTTATTGGCGTCGCATGAGTTAGGTTGAATCAAAAGCTTAAAAAAGGCCTTAGACGCGTTTTTTGCCCCTGTTTTCAGCGTATAAGCACTCGCTCTAGAGGGGGTGCGCTATGCCACGCGCGAGCAGGTATATCCTGCCAGGGCATCTGTATCATATCACGCATCGATGTCACAACCGCTCCTTCCTTCTGAAGTTTTCCGTGGATCGCAACTATTACAGAGCATGCCTGCGCGAAGCGGCCCATCGGTATAAAGTATCCATACTCGGCTACTGCATTACGCGCAACCATATCCACTTGATAGTGTGCTGCCTCCGCCCTCATTCGATCAGCCGTTTCATGCAGTTCGTGGAAGGGCGGAGCGCCCAGCAATACAATACGAGGAAAAAACGGAAGGGCGCATTCTGGGAGGACCGATATTTCTGCACAATGATTCAGAATGGCAGATCTCTTTGGAATTGCCTGCGTTACATAGACTTAAACATGATGCGTGCCGGGGTCGTTCTACACCCCAGCGAATGGGTATGGTGCGGCTACAGCGAGTTCATGGGGCTTCGGGTAAGATACCGGATCCTGGATATACCCACGCTCCTTGTAATGCTCGGCTTTTCTGACGTCGAGAACGCAAGAAAATTTTACAGGGAAGATATAGCGCTGCATAGTGCCGCGGGAGATATGAAACGCCGGCCTGTGTGGACTGAAAGTCTTGCGGTTGGAGACAGGGCTTTTGTGGCCGCCATGAAGAAACGCATCCCCCGCATGAGAACCTATTCCACGAAAGACGAGACATTTGCGGGAGCGGATATTTGGAGTATCAAGGAGAAGAAGCGCCCTTACACTTGATTTTTAGGGGTCAAAATCGCTTCTAAGGCCCTTTTTAGGGCCTAAAAATGCTGTAACACGTTCTTGTCGTGATAGATATCGTGGTCCGACCCCAAACCATAGTGGAGGAGCCGCTCCGGAGTCCCCTGCTGTTGCTCTTCAATTCAGTGCGGGGAATCTATCCGGCGTCCGTTGCTTCCGGCGGCGTTTAGATCCTTATCATATTTCGGCAGAGAGAGTTGTATACAACGTCTACAGGAAGCAGGCGGGGGGTTTGTAGAGGCCCCCGGAGGCCTTCACGAGGTCGTCGATCGTCTCGGCGGCGAGAAGGTCGTGCCGTGCGTCTGCAGGTTTGAGGCCGATGTCCTCGGGGTAGAGGACGATCTTTTCGGCCCGCAAACGCTCTGTCTCCGCTTTCTTCTCCTTCCTGCCCAGCGGGGTGTCCCCGGCGACGGAGCGGATGGCGGCCCGGCGGACGGATATGTCCGGGCAGCGGTGGAGCACGGCGATCCCCTTCTCCGTGACGATGTGCGTGATCTCGTCGCCGTAGAGCATCACGGGGGGGAGGGGGAAGAGCCCCTGCGTGTGGAGCTTCTCGGCGTCGAGGTGCTCGATGAACACCGGAATCCCCTTCTTCTCGCTCACGGTGGGGGTGAGCTGAACCACGAGCTTCCGGCCGCGCGCGAGCCCCCCGGCGCTGCGGATCGACCCCTCGTCCTCGGCTCCCGCCTTCAGCCAGGAGTCGCTCACGTGCCGCCTCCCCCGCGCGTTGCTCCCGAGGTTGGGGGCGCCTCCGAAGCCCGCGATGCGGCTCATCGTGGCGGTCGAGCTGTTCCCGTTTTCGTCGATCTGGAGCGTCATCCCGACGAACATGTCGCTGGCGTAGATCCCGGCCACCTGCGAGAGCAGGCGGTTGGAGCGCAGGCTGCCGTCGCGGCCGTTGAAGAAGATGTCGCTGCGCTCGCGGATGTACCCCTCCATCCCCGGCTCGCTCCCGAACGAGTGGACGCTCTTGACGAATCCCGCCTCGATCGCCGGGATGAGGGTGGGGTGGGGATTGAGGATCCAGTGCGTACACGCCTTCCCCTTGAGGCCGAGCGTTTCGCCGTAGGTGGGGAGCAGGAGCTCGATCCCGCAGGTCGTGTAGCCGATCCCGTGGTTCAGGCTCCCGACCATGTACGGGGCGTAGATCCCCTTCATGGCGAGCATCCCGATGAGGATCTGGAGCTGGGTGATCTTGGCCGGGTCGCGCGTGAAGAGCGGCTCGATGTAGGGCGAACTGCCGCAGGGGATGACGTAGTCGACCCGGTCCCCCGGGATATCCACGCGCGGGAGCCGCGAAACGATCTCCCGCACCTGCGCGATGACGATCCCCTGCCGGAACGCCGCGGCCTCCACGATCGTCGGCGTCTCCTCGGTGTTGTAGCCGGTGTAGAGGTTCCCGTCGGCGTCGGCGAGTTCCGCCGCCACGAGCGCGACGCGCGGGGTGAGGTCCACGAAGTAGCGGCCGTACAGCTCGAGGTAGGTGTGGATGGCGCCGATCTTCACCTTCTTCTCGTTTGCGATCCGGGCGATCTCCTTGGCCTGGGGCCCCGAGAAGGCGAAGTCGAGCTTCTCGGCGATACCGCGGTCGAAGACCGCGACATGTTCCGGCAGGACGATCGACGACTGGACCATGTGGAGGCGGTTGATCCTGGCCGGGTCGAGGCCCGCGAGCGTCGCGGCCAGGAACGCCGCCTGCTTCTGGTTGTCGCCCTCGATAGTCACCCGGTCGCCGGGGCGCAGCACCGCGTAGAGCAGCCCCGCGGCGTTGGCGGGGGGGACGATCTTGGCGCCTCCCGCGAGGAGCGGGCGGGCGGCGGCGAGGCGTTGTTCACGGTCGCGGGCGAGCGTGCGGTAGTCTTTCGGGGTCATCTCCTGCAGGATCTCCTTGGACGGCGCTCAGGGGGCGTATCGCTCGGCGAACGCCGCGAGGGCCCGGCGAAAGAGGTCCGGATCGGCCCGGAGCAGCCCCGCGCCGATCTGGCCGATCCCCGGCTTCCGGTGGGCGACGCCGGTGTTGATGACCGGGGTGATGCCGGTCTCGACCACCTTGCGGATATCCACCCCCGCCGGGGTGCCGCGGAAGTCGAGCGTGGGGAGCAGAAAGTCGCGGTGTTCCGCCCAGGTGATCTCGTACATCTCGCGGGTGTAGCGGACCGCGTCGGCGGGGGACCCGCCGACGAACTTCACGATCGCCGGCGCCGCCGCCATCGCCATCGCCCCGACCGCGCCCGTCTCCGTGATGGTGCTGTCGCCGAGGTCCCGGCAGCCGTCGGCGGCGGTGAAGCCCGGGAAGTAGAGCCCCTTCGGCTCCCCGGCGGGGGCGGTGAACCACCGGTCCCCGAGCCCCGCGACGCGGATCCCGATCTCGACGCCGTTGCGCGCCATCGCGCAGACGATCGTCGATCCCTCGAGCCCCTTCACCGCGTCCGCGGTCGCCTTCGAGGCGGGCATCGTCAGGTTGAGGAAGAAATGGTCGTTGCCGGTGATGAAGGAGAAGATCTCCGCCGCCGTCTTCTTGTCGATGCCGGTCGCCAACAGGTGCGGGGTGATGAGGCGCAGGAAGAGGCTCGTCCCGGCGACGTTCCGGTTGTGGCACTCGTCGCCCATCATCAGCGCCTGCGCCATGAGGGACTTGAGGTTGATCCCCCCCGCGCGCCGCACCGCCTCCGCGAGCGCCGGCGCGAGGACGGTCTCCATCCACTTCAGGCGCGCGAGCACCTCCGGATCGTTGGCGCCGAAACGGAGCACCTTGCCGAGCCCCTCGTTGAGCGTCGTGTAGGCGGTGTTCCCCGCGGTCTCATTCCGGACGCAGAAGACCCACATCGAGGGGGAGACGACCCCCGCCATCGGGCCGACGGCGGAGTGGTGATGGCAGGGGGAGAAGTCGATCTTGCCGCTCCCGGCGAGCCGTTCGGCCTCCGCGATGTCGCGCGCCTTCCCCTCGTAGACGAGGGCGCCGGCGACGGCCCCGCGCATCGGCCCGCACATCGCCTCCCACGCGATCGGGGGGCCGGCGTGCAGGATGGTGCGGTCGGTCATCCCCGGGATCACCTCGCGCGCGGGCCGGATGTCCACAAGGACCGGCTGGGCGCCGAGCATGATCTCGACGGCCCGGTCGTTGGACTTTTTGATGGCCTCGGCGATCGGGGCCAGGGAGTCGAGGAAGGCCAGGGATTCGGGGTCGCCGCCCGCGGGCGGCTTCCAGTCCACGTGGATCGCGCGCGCCCCCTGTTGGAGGATCGCCGCGGTGAACGACTCGAGCCCCATGCCGATGACGGCGGGCTTCCCTTCGAGGAGGTTGCCGGCGGTCTGTCTGTTCATCCGTGTTCCATCCTATGGGCGCCGTGCGCCCGGGTCAGCGGGAGACGATGAGGCCCGCGAGACGCGCCGCCTCCGCATTGGTCTCCGTTACGATGACGCCCGCCTGTTCGAGCGCGGCGCGCTGGCGGGAGCGACACTGCGGGTCGGCGTCGGTGCCGGTGACGGAGGCGACGAACGCGATCCGCCTCTTCCCCGCGCGGGCCTGCGCCGCCTCGATCGCCGGGACGAGCGCCCCCGCGGGGTCGGGGTGCGCGCCGTATCCGAGCACGACGTCGAAGAGGATCAGCGCGGTTTCCGGATCTCCCGCCTCCCGTACGATCCGCTCGCATCGCAGTGTGAAATCGATCATCGGGTGCGGCCGCCCCCGGGTGAATTCGTCGTCGCCGAGATCGACGAGGCAGTGCCCCACGCTCACGGCGGCGTCCGCGAGCTTCATCTCCGGGACGAGCGGCGTGTTCGACCGGCAACGGCCCACCGACTCGTTCAGCACGAGGAGCGCCTCGTCGGTGAGCGTGCCGCCGGAGAAGAGGCCTCGGATGTACCGCTGCCCGGGATCGAGCATCCGGCGCGTCTTCTCCGCCCGCCGCGCGAAGGCGTCAGAAATACCTGCGCGGGGAGGCGCCTTCCCGCCCGCTGCCTCGACCGCGGCGAGCGCCGCCGACTCGAGCGTGGGGCAGAAGCGGAGGCCGCGCGCCTCCACCTCGGCCGGGTCGCCATTCATGAAACAGACGATCGCCGGCGTGGCACATTTCGCCGCATGGTCGAGGACCCTGGCCGCGACCGACCGGTCGGGGGGCTTGGAGACGAGGACGATCAGCTTCGTGGCGGGGTCCGCGTCGAGGAGGTCGATGCCCCTGCACATGCTGATGCCGCCCACCTCCTTCCCCAGGTCGCGCCCGCCGAGCCCGATGGCGTGGCTGATCCCGAGGCCGCGGTTCGAAACGATGCAGCTCACCTCCTGGATCCCGGTGCCGGCCGCCCCGACGATGCCGACGGGGCCGCGGTTCACGACGTTGGCGAAGCCGAGCGCGACGCCGCCGATGATCGCCGTGCCGCAGTCGGGCCCCATCACGATGAGGCCGAGCCGGTCGGCTTTCCGTTTCAGGGCGACCTCGTCCTCGATCGGCACATTGTCGCTGAAGATCATCACGTGCATCCCGCGGTCGAGCGCCGCCTCGGCCTCGCGGCGCGCGTAGGGGCCGGGAACGGAGATGAAGACGAGGTTCGCCTCGGGCAGCGCCCTGGCGGCCGCGGCGAGGGAGGGCGGGGCCGCCTGCGCGTCGCCGGGCGCGGCCTGGGGGCGGGAGAGGAGGAACTCCTGTACCGCGGCCGCGGCGCTCTCCGCGCGGGCCTCATCCTCGGCGCGGACGGCGATGATCAGATCCATCGGCCCGGCGGCGGCCCCGGCGTCGTCGAGGACGCCGGAGGCGGCGAGGAGCTCCTTGTTGGCGTCGGTCCCCATCATCGCCGAAACCTCGCCGGCGCCCGACGCCTCCTTCGCGCGGGCCGCGATGGACATCAGCATCACCGAGTCCACGTAGCGGTTGGGTATCACGATGTTCCGGAGCATCCCTGCCTCCCCTCTGAAAGGACGGCCGGAGTATAGGAAAAACGGTGGAATTTGCGCAAGCGTAAACTGGCTTCGTGACCTAGCCGCGGCGGCCTGTGTTATACTACGCGCACACGCCGTCGCCGGAGGGGAGGCGCAGCGCCCGCCGTCCCCCCCGGGGGGGCGGTGCGGCCTTTCGGGGGAGGTGCGACGATGAGGTGCGGGGCGGGTTCGATCGTTGCCGTCCTCGCCGCGGCGCTCGCCGGCTGCGGGGGGGAGGCGCCGAGCGATGCGGGGAAGACGAGGGTCGCCGCGGTCTTCGCGACGCCGATCGAGGAGCCGTGGGACGGGTGCATCCACCAGGCGCTGCTGCGCGCGAAGAGGGAACTCGGGGTGCACTACGAGTGGGCCGAGTCGGTCGCGAACCCCGATTTCGAGCGGGTGGTGCGGGAGTTCGCAGGGCGCGGCTTCGACCTGGTCATGGGCGACGCGTTCGGGTCCGAGGAGGCGGTGCGCCGCGCGGCGAAGGATTCTCCCAAGACCGCCTTTCTGTTCGGATCCGGCCTCAAGCCCCAGGCCCCCAACTTCTCCGTCTTCGACAACTGGATCCACGAGCCCGCCTACCTCTCGGGGATGATCGCCGGGAGACTCACGAAGACGAACTGCATCGGCGCGGTGGGGGGCTACTCGGTCCCGGAGGTGAACCGGCTGCTGAACGCATTCTTCTCCGGCGCCCGTTCGGTGAATCCCCAGATCAGGCGGAAGGTCGTCTTCATCAACTCCTGGTTCGACCCGCCGAAAGCCAAGGAGGCGGTCTTCGCGCAGGCCGCGCTCGGCGCGGACGTTTTCTTCGGGGAGCGCTACGGCGTGATCGAGGCGTGCCGCGAGAAGGGCCTCCTCGCCTTCAGCAACATGCAGCCGCAGGCGGCGCTCGCCCCCGACACCGTCGTGACCGGGCCGGTCTGGGACATGTGGCCCACCGTGCGCGAGGCGATCGGCCGGGTCAGGGGCGGGAGGTGGATCGCGCAGGACTTCGCAGAATGGACGATGATGCGGAAGGGCGGCGCCTCGCTCGCCCCGTACCACGACTTCGAGAAGAAGCTCTCCTCCGAGATCCTCCAGATGGTCGCGGAGAAACAGCGCGAGATCCTGGAGGGCCGCTTCACCGTCCCGGTCGATGAGCAGATCCCCGTGTCGGATTGACAACTGTTGGGGGCGGACCACGGTATCTGATTGCAGCTGTATATGTTAGGACTAATCCAGGCCTTACAAACGGCCTTAGAAGCGATTTTTAACCCTGAAAATGCATTCTAAGGGGAATATACACCGATGCGCATAAGCCGATAGATCCCTTAGAGGCTGAAAACAGGCCCCAAAATCGCTTCTAAGGCCCTTTTTAGCGCATGAAATATACCTAACATGTTGCAGAACAATAAGATATCGTGGTCCGACCCCGAATATCTTGTGGAGATGCGGGGGATTGTCAAGCGGTTCTACGGCAGGGCGGTCAACGATCGCGTCGATCTCACCCTGCGCAAAGGGGAGGTGCTCGCCCTCCTCGGCGAGAATGGGGCGGGGAAATCCACGCTCGTCAAGATCCTCTACGGACTCTACACGCCCGACGCGGGGCGACTGGCAGTCAGGGGGCGCCCCGCCTGCATCAGATCCCCGAGGCACGCCATCTCTCTCGGGATCGGCATGGTGCACCAGCATTTCACCCTCGTCTCCGAGCTCACAGTCGCCGAGAACATCGCCCTCTGCGCCCCGCCCGCCCGCCGCGGCGTCCTCCTAGACCTGGCGGGAGTGGAGCGGCGCGTCCGGGATATCTCCGACCGGTACGGCATCCGGGTCGACCCGACGGGGAGGGTGGGGGAACTCTCCGTCGGGGAGCGCCAGCGGGTCGAGATCCTCAAGGCCCTCGCGGGCGGGGCGGAGATCCTCGTCCTCGACGAGCCGACCGCGGTCCTCACGCCGGGCGAGGCGGCGGAGCTGTTCGGCGTCATCGAATCGCTGAAACGCGGTGGGGCGGGGATCGTCCTCATCAGCCACAAGCTCGAGGAGGTGATGGCGGTCTCCGATCGCGTGACGGTGCTGCGCGGGGGGCGGGTCGTCCTCGACACCGACACCCGGCGCACAGACGTCCGGGCGCTCGCGGCGGCCATGATGGGGCGGGAGACGCCGGCGCCGTCGCGGCGCGCCGCGCGGAAGCCGGGGCGGCCGGTCCTCGATGTCAGGGGGCTGCGGGCGCGCGGCGCGCAGGGGCACGAGGCCCTCAGGGGCGTTTCGTTCACCGTCCGGGAGGGGGAGATCGTCGGCCTCGCCGGGGTCTCCGGGAACGGCCAGCGCGAGCTGGCGGAGATCCTCTCGGGCCTGCGCCCCGCCTCGGGGGGCGAATTCCTCCTGCGCGGCGTCGGGATGCGCGGGGCGACGCCGCGCCGGCTCGCGATGCGCGGGGTCGGGAGGATCCCGGAGGACCGGATGGAGACCGGGGCGATACTCGACCTGTCCCTGAAGCAGAACCTGATCCTGGAGCGGTACCACCTCGCCCCGTTCTCGAAACGGTACCGACAGGTGCCGGGGGAGATCGACGCGTGCGCCGAGCGCCTTGTCGCGGAGTACCGTATCGCGGCGCACTCGATTGAGATCGAACTGCGCACCCTCTCCGGGGGGAACATCCAGAAGGCGATCCTCGCGCGGGCGCTGGATCCCCGCCCGTCGCTCATCCTCGCCGCCCAGCCGGTGCGGGGGCTCGATGTGGGGGCCGCGGCGTTTGTCCATCGGAGGCTTCTCGATGAGAGGGACCGCGGCGCGGCGGTGCTGCTCATCTCCGAGGACCTCGACGAGATACTCCTGCTCGCCGACACGATCGGGGTGATCTACCGGGGGGAGCTCCTGCGCGTCTGCCCGAGGGGGGAGATCGACCGCGATCGCATCGGCATGCTGATGGCGGGCGTGCGGGAGGGGACGCGATGAGACTGCGTCTCGAGAAGCGGCAACCCCTCCCGTTCGGGGCGCGGCTGGCCCTTCCGTTCGTCGCGGTGGCGATCTCCTTCGCCCTCTCCTTCGTCTTGATCCTCCTCGCGCAGGCAAACCCGTTCACCGTCTTCTACTACATCCTCCAGGGGGCGCTCGGGTCCCGGACCGGGTTGGCCGAGACCGCGGTGAAGGCCACCCCGCTCGTGCTCACCGGCCTCGCGGCCGCCGTGGCGTTCAAGGCCCGGTTCTACAATCTGGGGGGCGAGGGCCAGCTCTACCTGGGCGCCCTCTGCGCCGCGGTGCTCGGCCTCCGCCTCGCGATCCCGCGCCCGCTCGCCGTGCCGGCGATCATGGCCGCCGGCTGCGCCGCCGGCGCCGCCTGGGCGCTCTGCGCCGGCGTCCTGAAGGCGCGCTGCAGGGTGGACGAGGCGGTGGTCACCCTCCTCTCGAACTACATCGTCATCTGCGTCGTCTCCGCCCTCCTGGACGGCCCGCTGAAGGATCCGCGCACCATGTGGCCGAACTCGCCCCCGATTCTCGACTGCGCCCGCTACCCGATCCTGCTGGCGGGGACGCGGCTGCACGCGGGGGCGCTCGCGGCGCTCGCCGCGGCCGCGGCGGTCCGGTGGATGATGAAGCGGTCGGTGCTCGGGTTCGAGATCGCGGCGGTCGGGGCGAACCCGGCGGCGGCCGCGTACGCGGGTATCCCGGTCCGTCGCACCGTGGTGCTCGTCTCCCTCGTGAGCGGGGGGCTCGCCGGGCTGGCCGGGACCGGGGAGGTGCTCGGCCTCCACTACGACCTCGTCGAGAAGCTCTCGCCCAACTACGGCTACGCGGGCATCGTGATCGCCATGCTGGGGGGGCTCGACGCCTTCGGGGTCGTCTGCGCCGCGATCCTGTTCGGGGTGCTCATCACCGGCGCGGAGCTGATGAGCCGCTACACCGGCGTCCCGGTCTTCCTCGCGGACGTGATCCAGGGGATCGTGCTGCTCGTGATGTGCGCGGTCTTCGTCCTCACGAACTACCGGGTCAGGGTGACGCGCTGTGGGGAGAAGTCCCCGGTGTGCAACGCGCGGGGCGCGGCGGAAGGGGGCGCGCGATGACGGAGATGCTCACGGCGGCGTTCCTCTCCGGCCTCCTCGCGGCGATGCTGCGGATGGCGACGCCGATCCTCTACGCGGCGCTGGGAGAGTGCCTCTCGGAGCGGTCGGGGGTGCTGAACCTCGGGATCGAGGGGATCATGTTCTTCGGCGCCCTCGCCGCCTTCCTGACGGCCCGCCAGACCGGCGACCTTTCGCTGGCCGTCGCCGCCGCCTTCTCCAGCGGCGCCCTCCTGGCCCTCGTGCACGCGGCGCTCACGGTCTCCCTCGGCGTCTCCCAGCACGTGAGCGGCCTCGGGCTGACCATCTTCAGCTCCGGTCTCGCCCTGTTCGTCTACCGTCTGGCCGTCGGGACCCCCGCGACGCCGCCGCAGGTCGAGCCGTTCGAAATCGCGCGGGTGCCGTTGTTCGCCTCGATCCCGTTCGTCGGGCCGGTCCTGTTCCAGCACTATCTCCTCACGTACCTCGCCGTCCTCCTCGTGCCGATTCTGATGCTGGTGATCGGGCGGACGCACTGGGGGCTTGCGCTCCGGGCGACCGGGGAGAACCCGGAGGCGGCGGACGCGATGGGCGTGGACGTCTTTCGCGTCCGGTACGTCAGCGTCGTCCTCGGCGGGGGGCTGATGGCGGTCGGCGGCGCCTTTCTCTCGATCGCCCAGTTCAACATGTTTCTGCCGGGGATCGTCGCGGGGCGCGGTTGGATCGCGCTCGCGCTCGTGGTCTTCGGGAAATGGCGGCCGGGAAGGATCCTCTTCGGGGCGCTGCTCTTCGGCCTGATCGACGCGCTCCAGCTGCGCCTCCAGGCGGCCGGCGCCGCCCTGCCGTACCAGTACCTCCTGCTCCTCCCGTACCTCGTGACGATCCTGCTCCTGGCCGCCTTCGCGCGCGACCCGGCGTACCCCGGGGCGCTGCTGCGGGCGTACCGGCGGGAGTAGGGGGGGCGCCCGCGTCTGGCGCGGCGGGTCAGCGGGCGAGGAAATAACTCCGCCATGCGGAGATCTTCGCGGCCGTTCCGGGGGAAACCGGCTCCTCGCGGAGGGAGGCGGGCTTCAGGCAGCGCGCGATGAAGCCGCCGAGGCCGTCGGTGAGGATATGGACATTCCGGTAGCCGATCCGGGAAAGGGCGTCGCGGGCCTGGGCGGGGTGCGTCATCCCGTTGGAGTAGAGGACGATCGTCCCCCGGTTTTTCCAGGGGGCGAGGATGGCCGGGAGGCGCTGCAGCTCGATATTCTCCGCGCCGCGGATCCGGAACAGGCGGTACTCGTCGGCGGGGCGCAGATCCGCGAGGAAGAGCTCCGCCTCCCCCGCGAGCAGCCGGTCGGCGAGCTCCTCGGGCTCGATATGGTCTTCCCCCTCCTCGATCGCCGCCAGCAGCGACGCCTCCGTGCCCGCCGTCGGCGGGAGGGCGAGGGAGAACGCCCACGCGACGAGGAGGAGGCAGAGGCTGAAGATCGTCAGGAACGGCGAGAAGAGGTAGCGCCCCCGCCCCGCGACGCGTCGTTCGAGGTACTCGGCGGTCCAGAAGCTGAGCACCGCGACGGTCGTGAAGGCGAAGATGAAGATCGACTTGGGGACGCCCAGCGAGTCGTAGACGAATCGGACGCCGCGGTCCCCCGTCGACAGGAGCGGCGCGACCGTTTCGTAGGTCTCGTTGAACAACATCGAGCCCGCGAGGGCGCCCGCCAGGAAGACGAGGGCGTCGAGTTTCCCTGAGACGCACCCCGCGGCGGCGGTGCCGGGGCACCAGCCGCCCAGCACGAACCCGACGCCGAAGACGAGTCCCCCGACCACCTGCGCCCCGTAGACGGTGGGCAGCAGGTGCAGCCCCTCCGTCCGCACCCAGCCGAACGCCTCGAGGTAGGCCAGGCCCAGCATCGCGGTGATGAGGGCGGTGAAGATGACCTTGATGACGGCCATGTCGCGGAAATAGAAGATCCCGGAGAGCCGGCGCGAGCTGCCGAAGCCGGCCGCCTCGAGGAAGAAGCCGAAGAAGACGCCGATCAGGGCGGCGAGGGCGAAGGCGCGCGTCGAGTCGAGCAGGCCGGCCTCGAAGCAGGTCTCAATCATCCCACTGCCCCCTCGCGATGCGGGCGGCGGCGTAGCCGCCCGCGAAGACGCAGACCATGAAGACCATGCTCCCCGTCAGGAGGAGCGCCCCGCCGGTGAGCGCCTGCCCGGAGGTGCAGCCCGAGGCGAGGCGGCTCGCCCAGCCGGCGAGCACGCCGCCGGCGAAGGCCGACAGGACCCTCCGGGAAACCGAACAGGCGCGGCCGCGTTCGAGGCGAAGGGAGAAACGGCGCGCGGTGAAGGCGGAGAGCGCCCCGCCCAGAAAGACGCCCCCGAGCATGAAGACGAGGTAGTAGCGCAGCGGCCGCGGGCCCCAGGCGCCGAAGTAGGCGCTCGCCTCCACGCGCGCGGGGTCGGCGAGGCGCTCGAGGTAGGCCGCGGCCCTGGCGATCCCGCCGGAGGCGCCCAGGCCCGCCCCGAGCGTGAGGAACGACCCAAGGAGCGTGACCCCGAGCATGATCCCGGCGACGTACGGGTTCATGTACGCACCGCGACGGGGCCTCTGCGTTCGTTCCATCCGTCGTCTCCCGTTGTTCCGCCCCCGCCGCGGCGCAGACGTCCGTTCAATCGGCCTGCGGGGCGGACCCTAGCAGCCGGCGCTCCTCTTCTTCGTCTTCGGCGCCGGCGTCGGAACGCCGGCCGGCGAGGCGGCGGGGGGAGGGGCCGCCCCCGGGGCCGCGTTCCAGCTCCCCGCCATCGAATCGTCCCAGTAGCGGGAGAGGCCGCCGTGGAGCACCTTGATCGGGCGCTTGGTCTTCTGCGACAGGATCCCCCCCGCCGCCATCGCGAGCGTTCCGTCCCTGTCCACGACGACGAGCGGAACCGTCCCCGCGAGGAACGCCGGGTCGGCGATCAGGTCGGCGATGTCGACGTTTTTCGACCCGGGGAGGTGGTAGTCGGAGAACTGCGCGACGGGCCTGATGTCCACGAGCTCGAAGGTCCCGGGAAGGTCGGCGATCATCCGGTGCAGATCGAGGGGGGAGATCCGCTCGGGCAGGCGCACGGCCCTGACCGGCCCCGGGGCGGCCCCGCCGCCGGCGCGCTCGGCCCCGATCGTCGGGAGGCCGGCCTCGACCCACGCCTCGGAGCCGCCCGTCATGCTGGAGACTTTGGTGAAGCCGTTCCGCGCAAGCACGCCGGCCGCCATGCTCGACCGGTAGGCCGAGTTGCAGACCGCCACGACCGGCTGCGACGGGTCGAGCTTCGCGGAGAGCTCGGCCAGGTGCGTGAGGGGGAGGTTGATCACGTTGCCGATTCTGGACGCCATCCACTCGTTCGGGAGGCGGACATCGACGACGATCGGCGCGGTGCCCGCTCGCATCGCCGCGTGCAGCTCGGCGGGGGAAATGAGGGCGCTCGCGGCCACGGGGAGCCCGGCCGCCTTCCACGACTCCATCGTGACGATGCCGGCGCGGTAGCCGACGCGGTGGAGGCGGCGGAGCGCCTCCGCCAGTTCGCCGCGGCTGCCGCAGAGGATCAGCCGCCCCTTCTCCATCGTCTCCCACGGCACCATGGTCCCCGTCCAGGTCTCGAACCGGCCGCGAAGGGCGATATTCAGGGAGTTGGGGATGTGCGCGCGGGCGTGGTCGGCGGCATCGCGGAGATCCACCACGAAGAACTCCGACGGGTCCGCGAGGGCGGGGCCGGGCGGCGTCTCGGGGGGCAGCGGGGCGTCCCATTCGACGAGCGGGGGGCCGGTCCGGTTGAGGCGGGCGTTGTGGGCGAAGTACCGCGGCGCCTCGGGGAGCCCCTCGAGGACGGCGGCGATGAAGTCGCTCCTGAAGGCGTGGCGCAGGTACGGGTTCGACTGTTTCTCGGCCCCGATCGTCGAGCTCGGGTCGTCGCTCAGGTGCGCGCCACAGAGCGAGCCGGCGCCGTGCGCGGGGAGGACGCGCGCGGCGTCCCCCGCCTTCGAGAGCTTCTGCGTCCACGAGTCGTACAGCATCGAGGCGAGCGCCGCCGCCGACATCGTCCCCTCGAGGAGGTCCGGCCTCCCGACGCTCCCGACGAAGAGCGTGTCGCCGGTGAAGATCGCCTCCGGCTGCGCGCCGCTCTCGGGGCCGAAGACGTAGCCGCACATTCCGTCGGGGGTGTGCCCCGGCGTCGTGACCGCCTGGACCCGGGCCGCGCCGACCCGTATCTCGGAGCCGTCCGAGAGCGGCTGGAACGGGTAGCCGGCGCCGCTCTCCTTGTTCGCGTAGACCGGGCAGTTCGCGCGCGCGGCGAGCTCGAGGTGCCCGGCGACGAAGTCGGCGTGCGAGTGCGTGAGGAACACCCCCGCGATCTCCGCCTCCGCCGCCCGCGCCGCCTCGAGGTGCGCGTCGACGTCGCGCCCCGGGTCCACGACGAGCGCCTTCCCGCCGCTGACGAGCAGGTAGGAGTAGTGCGAGAGGACGCCGAGCTTGAACTGGAGGATCTCGAAACCCGGGTGCCGGTACGTCTCGATGAGCTCGTAGCGCGCCGACGCGTCGTCGTGGGCGAGGGCCTCGGCGTCCTTCTCCGCCAGGCGCGCGTGCGCGGGCGCCGCGGAGGAGACGGCCATGAGCAGGAGCGCACAGATCGTGTTCTTCATCGTCACCTCCGTATACCATCAGTATGCCACGCGTGGGCGCCTCTGTCCCCGGAGGGTTCGAAGCGCTCCGCGGGTTCGCGGCCGGCGTGCCGAGCGGGAAAGGACCCCGCCGCCCCGACACAATCGGCGGAAAACGCGCCGCCGAGCCGGCGGACCCTCCGCCGCCCGCTCCGGCCGCCGGAGGGGGATGCCGCGTGCGCTCCGTTGATCGGGCGCAACGCCGGCGCCGGGTGCGCGGCGTCGGGGTCGCGTACCTATCGCGCGGCATGGTGCCTCGAGTCCGAGGCGCCGGGCCTTCCGAGGCGTCATGTGAGCGGCTGGCAGATCTCGATCAGAACCCGTCCGGCGGAGGAGGGGTGGATGAACGCGACCTCGTACTCCCCCGCGCGCGGCGTCGGGGTTTCGTTGACGAGCACCAGGCCGGCGGCCTTCAGGGCGGCGAGCGCGGCGCGGATATCGTTCGTCGAGAGGGCGATATGGTGGATCCCCTCGCCGCGCTTCTCGATGAATCGGGCGATCGGGCTGTTGTCGCCGAGCGCCTCGAGGAGCTCGATCTTCGTCCCCCCGACGCGGATCATCGCCACGCGCACCTTCTGCTCGGGCACCTCCGCGATTTCGATCTCCCGGAGGTGGAGAATGTCCCGGTAGAGCGGCAGCGAGGCCTCGATGCTCCGCACCGCGATCCCGATATGGTCGACCGATTCGATCATCGCGCCGCATCCTCCCCGGCGATCCGCTCCGCGAGCGTGTACGGGTCCGTTTCGCCCGCGAGCATCCGCGCCGCGAGCGCATCGAGGGCCTCCTCGTCCGGGACACGCGCGGCGACACGCCGCATGAGCCGTTCCCGGACGAGTTCGAGGAGCCGCTCCTTGAACTGCGCGCGGCGTTTCGCGGCCGCGATTCCGCGCCCCTCCGCGAAACGGCGGTGGGCGTCGAGCGCCGCGTCGAGCGCCTCCAGGCCGCGCCCCTCCAGGGCGACGGTCTGCACGAGCGGGACGGTCCAGTCCTCGCCCGGGCGGAGCGAGAGCATCATCTCGAGGGCGGAGGCGGCATGGGCGGCTTCGGGGCGGTCGCCCTTGTTGAGCACGACGATGTCGGCGATCTCCGTGACCCCCGCCTTGATCGCCTGGATCCTGTCGCCCGCGCCGGGGGCGCAGACGAGGATCGTGGTGCAGGCGAGCCGCGACACCTCGATCTCGCTCTGCCCGACGCCGACGGTCTCGACGAAGACGATTTCGCAGCCCCACGCCTCGAGGACCCGCACCGCCTCCGCCGCGCCGCGGCTCAGCCCCCCCGTTCGGCCGCGGTTCGCCATGCTCCGGATGAACACCCCGGGATCGGCCGCGTGCCGCTGCATCCGCACGCGGTCGCCGAGGACCGCCCCGCCGCTGAACGGGCTCGAAGGGTCCACGGCCAAAACCCCCACGACGGCGCCGCGCCCGCGTCGGAGCGCCACGAGACGGTCGACGAGCGTGCTCTTCCCCGCGCCGGGGGGGCCGGTGACGCCGACGACATAGGCGGCCTTCGCCCGGCGGTAGAGCGTCTTCATCTCGGCCGCGGCGCGCGGGTCGCCGTCCTCGATCCAGGAGAGGAGGCGGCTCGCGGCGCGGGGGTTTCGATCGAGCACCTGTGCGGCGACATCCATCGGATCAGTCCGCGGCTGAAGGCGCGCCGAGGCGCGCACGGATGAACCCCACGATCGCGCCGGTCGTCGTCCCCGGCCCGAAGATCTCCGCGATGCCGGCCTTCTTGAGCGCCGGGATATCCTCCGCGGGGATGATGCCGCCGCCGAAGACGAGGATATCCGGGGCGCCCTTCTCCCGGAGAAGCTCGATCACGCGGGGGAAGAGGCGCAGGTGGGCGCCGGAGAGGCAGCTCAGGCCCACCGCCCGCACGTCCTCCTGCACCGCCGCGGCCGCGATCTGCTCGGGGGTCTGGCGTATCCCCGTGTAGATGACCTCCATCCCCGCCTCGCGCAGGGCGTGCGCCACGACGATCGCGCCGCGGTCGTGGCCGTCGAGGCCCGGCTTGGCGATGAGAACCCTGATCGTTTTCCCCATCGGTTGTCCCTTCTTCCCCGGCGTCACAGCGCGGACGCGGGCCGGTGCTCCCCGAAGACCCGGCGGAGGCGCCCGCAGATCTCCCCGAGGGTGGCGCGGGCCTTGACCGCCTCGATGATCGGGGGGAGGAGGTTGTCCGTGCCGCGCGCCGCCGTCTCCACCGCGTCGAGCGCCCGCATCGCCAGGCGGGAATCTCTCCCGGCGCGCAGCGCCGCGAGGCGCCGCCGCTGGGCCGCCTCCGCCGACGGGGCCACGCGGAGAAGGGGGCAGGCCCCCCCTCCGCCCTCGTCGAGGTGGGAGTTCACCCCGACGACGATCCGCTCCCCCGACTCGACGCCTTTCTGGTGGGCGTAGGCGCTGGCCTGGATCTCACGCTGGACCCAGCCCGATTCGATGGCCGCGAGCATCCCGCCCATCCGGTCGATCGCGGCGATGATGCCGCCCGCCGTCTCCTCGATCTGGTCGGTGAGGCGCTCGAGGAAGTAGGAGCCGCCCATCGGGTCGGCGGTGTCCGCGACGCCGCTCTCTCCGAGGATGATCTGCTGCGTCCGCAGCGCGATCCGCACCGACTCCTCGGTGGGCAGGCAGAGCGCCTCGTCGCGGGAGTTGGTGTGCAAACTCTGCGCGCCGCCAAGCACCGCCGCGAGCGCCTGGATCGTCACCCGGACGACGTTGTTGTCGGGCTGCTGCGCGGTGAGGGCGCAGCCCGCCGTCTGGGCGTGGAACCGGAGGGCGAGCGACCGGGGGTCTTTGGCTTCGAACCGCTCCCGCATGATCCGGACCCAGATCCGCCGGGCGGCGCGGAACTTCGCCACCTCCTCGAAGAGGGCGTTGTGGGCGTTGAAGAAGAATGAGATGCGGGGCGCGAACGAGTCCACCGCGAGCCCCGCGGCGAGGGCCGCCTCGACGTAGGCGATGCCGTCGGCGAGGGTGAAGGCGAGCTCCTGGACCGCCGTCGCCCCGGCCTCCCGGATATGGTAGCCGCTCACGCTGATCGTGTTCCAGCGGGGCGTCTCGCGGTTGCAGAACGCGACGATATCGGTGACGAGGCGGAGCGAGGGGCGCGGGGGGAAGATGTAGGTGCCGCGGGCGACGTACTCCTTCAGCACGTCGTTCTGGATCGTCCCGCGGAGCAGGCGCCGGCTCGTGCCGCGCCGGTCGGCGACGGCGAGGTACATCGCGATCAGCACCGCCGCGGTCGCGTTGATCGTCATCGAGGTGCTGATCCGGTCGAGGGGGAGATCCCGGAGGAGGAGCTCCATCTCCTCGATTGAATCCACCGCGACGCCGACCCTCCCGACCTCGCCCTCGGCGAGCGGGTCGTCGCTGTCGTAGCCGATCTGCGTCGGGAGGTCGAAGGCGATCGAGAGGCCGGTCTGCCCCTGCGAGAGGAGGTAGCGGAAGCGCCGGTTCGACTCCTCCGCCGTGCCGAAGCCGGCGTACTGGCGCATCGTCCAGGGCCTGCTCCGGTACATCGTCGCCTGGACGCCGCGCGTGTACGGGTAGTCGCCCGGATAGCCGAGCCGGTCGGGGTAGGAGAATCGCCCGAGGTCGGACGGGTCGTAGAGGAGGTCGACGGGGATGCCGGAGGAGGTCGCCGCCGCGGGACGCCGGTCGGGGTGCGCGGCGAGCGCCCGCGTCAGCACGGTTTCGCGCCACCGCTGTTTCGCGTCGCCGGTCTCCTCGCGCATCGCAGGACCCTCGCCGGGGGGGGCGCTAGACCGTCCCCGAGGCACGCATCGTTTCGATCTCGTCGCCCGTGAAGCCGAGCGAGGAGAGGATTTCCGCGGTGTGCTCGCCGAGGCGCGGGGGCGGGGTCTCGACGGCGCCGGGGGTCTCGGACAGTTTCACCGGTATCCCCGTCTGCGCGAGGGGGCCGAGGGACGGGTGGGAAACCGTCGCCACCATTTCGCGCGCCGCCGCCTGCGGCTGCGCGAGCGATTCCCGCACGGAGAGGATCGGGCCGGAGGGGATGCCGTGCCGCTCGAACAGGGCGAGCCAGTGCGCGCTGTCGCGTTCCCGGATCACCTCCTGGATGATCGGGAAGAGGCTGTCCCGGTTCTTGACGCGATCGGGGTTGGTGGCGTAGTCCGGGTGCGTGCAGATCTCCGCGAGGTCGAGGAGCTCGCAGAAGGTGCGCCAGAGCCGGTCGTTGCCGACGGCGACGGTGATCCAGCGGTCGCTCGCCCTGAACGTCTCGTACGGGCAGATGGTGGGGTGGCGGTTGCCGATCCGCGCGGGCGAAACGCCGGTCATGAAGAAGATCCCCGCCTGGAAGGTGAGGAGTGAGAGCTGCGCGTCGAACATCGCCACGTCCACGAGCTGTCCGCGTCCCGTCCGCTCGCGCGCGTAGAGGGCGAGGAGGATCCCCTGCACGGCGTAGAGACCCGCGACGAGGTCCGCCTGCGAGACGCCGGTCTTGCACGGCGGCCCGTCGGGGTCCCCGGTGAGGCTCATGATCCCGCCGAGCCCCTGCACGGCGAGGTCGTAGCCGGGGCGCGAGGCCCAGGGGCCGGTCTGGCCGAACCCCGAGACGGAGGCGTAGACGAGGCGCGGATTGATCTTCGAGACGGCGTCGTAACCGAAGCCGAGCTTCTCCAGCGTGCCGGGGCGGAAGTTCTCCACCAGCACGTCGGAGCGGGCGATCAGGCGGCGGACGACCTCGCGTCCGGCGGCCGACTTCAGGTCGAGCGTGACGCTCTTCTTGCCGCGGTTGACGCTCAAGAAGTAGGCGCTCTCCCCCCGGTCGAACGGCGGCCCGAAGGCGCGGGTGTCGTCCCCCTTGCCCGGTTGCTCGATCTTGACCACCTCCGCGCCCATATCGCCGAGGATCATCGTGCAGAAGGGGCCCGCGAGGACGCGGGTGAAGTCGAGGACCCTGATCCGCTCGAGCGGTTTCATCTGGCGCGTCCCTCCGGGGGCCGGCCGCCACGGCGGCGCGGGGCTTTCACGAGCCCATTATAGAACGGGGAGGGGCGATGTCAAGAACCCCGGCGCCCTGTTTTCGTTCGACGCCACCCGGGGGGGATGCTATACTTCCGCCATGCCGAACGCAGGACGGGAGCGGGTCGTGCACCGAGGGCGGCTCGTCGAGTTTCGCCTCGCCTCGCGGAGGCTCCCGAACGGCCGTGTCGCGGCTCTCGAGATCGTGCGGCACCCGGGCGCGGTGCTCGTCGTGCCGTTCGCCGATCGCGGCCGCCTCGTCCTCATCAGGCAGTACCGGCCGGTGGTCGGAAGGTATCTGTGGGAGTTCCCGGCGGGGACGTTGAAACCCGGGGAACGGCCGCTGCGCTGCGCCCGGCGCGAGCTCGAGGAGGAGATCGGGTGCGTCGCGGCGGAGTGGAACAGGCTCGGCGTGCTCTATCCGGGGCCGGGCTACACCACCGAGCTGATACACCTCTTTGCGGCGCGGGGGCTCGTGAAGACGGCGTGCCGGCGCGAGGAGGACGAGGTGATGACGGCGCGCGTCTTCACCCGCGCCGAGGTCGCGACGATGGCGCGAAACGGAAAGATCGTCGACGCGAAGACCCTCGCCGCCCTCGTGCGGGCGAAGGTCGTCTGAAAGGAGCGCAGGCTATGCGGCGGAGAGCCGTGGCGGGAACGATCGCGGCCGCGTGCGTCGTGCTGACCGCGGCGGCGGGGCGGGCCGCCACGATGAGCGTCGGAAACGACACCGGCGCGCCCGGCGAGCGGGTGAGCTTTTCGCTCAGCATCAGCCCCCGCGAGCGGGTGACAGACTTTCGTTGCGAGCTCAGGTACGACCCGGCGCTGCTCACGCTCGACGAGATCGAGATCAGCGACCAGGCGTGGGACAACGGGATCTGGAGGCTCCTATATTGGGAGACATCCCCCGGGAGGGTCGAGATCGAAACGGAATCGGACTGCTACTACGACGCCGAGAAGATCAGCCGCCTCGCCATCCTCCGATTCAGGATCTCCGCAAACGCCCGCTCGACGACGACGCGCGTCGAGTTCATGGGCACGCCGCTCTGGGAAGACGACTGCTCGGAGGAGTGGGAGGACGCCACGCCGCAGTACGGCTCGGTCACCATCGTCGGCGGCGGCCCGGCGCCGACGCCGAAGCCGAGCGGCAAACCCCCGGAGGTGAACCTCCAAATGGAATCCACCGCGGTGTACCTGCGCGGCGAGGAGCCGGTCGTCCGCTGCGCGGTCAGGGCGCACGACTGGGCGGGGGACCGGGAGGACGCCTACCTCGCGGTCGCCGTCCCCGGGGCGGGGCTCCTGTACCGGGATCCGAGGGGGAACCTCACGGAGAAGCCGACCCCGGTCGCGGCCGGGATCAGGATAGAGAACCTGTCCATCCCGGTCGGTTTCGGCGCCATCCCCGCGCCCGCGCCCGCCGGCCTGTACACGATCTACGGAACGCTGTGCCGCCGGGGGAGGAATCCGGCCAGGGAGTCGAACCGCGTCTCGAATCTCGCCTCCGCGCAGTTCCAGGTCGTGGCGCAGCCGTCGGCGTCCGCTTCCGCCCCGTGAGGCGGCGTCCAGGGCGAGGAGGAGAGATGAAACGGGCGTTGTTCGCGGCCGCGGCATGGTGCCTCCTGCTCGCCGCCTCACAGGCGGAGCAGTTCGATCCGCAGCGGTACTTCGAGGAGCGGGCCAGACAGGCGCTCCAGAAGAAGGCGGCCCAGCCCGCGCAGTCCGCCAAGCCGCTGAGCGGCGGCAGCGCGGCGATCGACGCCTCCCGCGTCAGCGTCTGGCTCGCGGTCGGCGCGGGGGTCGTCGTCGCGACGCTCGGGGTGGTGTTCTGGCTGAAGGCCCCCTCGCTCACCCTCGAGCCGCGCGTCGACGACCAGATCGACCGGGAGTTCCGGGCGATGCTCAATGAGACGGGCGAGGAGCCGGAGGCGCCGGGAGACGCCCCTTTCCGGGCCCGCCGCGGCGGGCTGAGGGAGGAGGACGTCATCGAGGATCTCACCGGCGAGGCGGACGGCGAGGGCGACGGGCCCGCCGGCGGGAAGGCGACGTGAACGGTCCCGCCGTCGCGCCGCCGTCCGCGGGCCCGGCCCGCTGCATCGCCTCCGCCGGGCCGCTCGCGGATCTCGTCGCGCGCCTGGGCGAGGCACCCCGGGTCGCGCTCGACACGGAGGCGGACAGTCTCTACCACTACCGCGAGAAGCTCTGCGTCTTCCAGCTCTCCTTCTCCGGCCTCGACTACATCGTCGACCCGCTCGCGGGCCTCGACCTCTCGGGGCTCGCCCGGGTCTTGGCGACGAAGCCGCTGGTCATCCACGGCGCGGACTACGACCTGCGCCTGATGCGCGCCTCGCTCGGCTTCCGGCCGGCCGCTGGGGTCTTCGACACGATGCTCGCCGCCCAGCTCCTCGGCTACCGGCAGTTCGGTCTTGCCGCGCTCGTCGAGCGCTTTTTCGGCGTCGCCCTCTCCAAGCACGGCCAGAAGTCTGACTGGTCGCGCCGCCCCCTCTCCCCCCGGCAGCTCGACTACCTCGTCCTGGACACGCGCTACCTGCTGGAGATCGCCGCGCGCCTCGAGGAGGAGCTCCGGGCGCGCGGGCGCGAGGGGTGGCACCGCGAGTCCTGCGCGCGGGTGGTCGCGGCCACCGCGGAGGATTCCCCGCGGAACGGGGACGCGGCGTGGCGGCTGAAGGGGACGGGGCGTTTCGACCGGCGGCAGCTCTGCTACCTTCGCGAACTGTGGCGGTGGCGGGACGCGGAGGCGCGGGAGGCCGACCAGCCGCCGTTCAAGGTTTTGGTGAACGAGGGGCTCTGCGCCCTTGCGCTCGACGCGGCCGCGCAGGGGGAGCGGTTCAGCCTTGCGGCCGTGCGGCTCCCCAGAAACTGCGTCGGGCGCCGGCGCGCGGCGCTCGAGGCGGCGCTCAGGCGGGCGGGGGGAACGCCCGAGGAGGAGTGGCCCCCCCCGTTGACGCGCAGTCGGGGGGAACGGTACCCGGTCGGTCTGCTGGAGAAGCTGCGCGGGGAGTGCACGCGCCTGGCGGAGGAGCTCGGTCTCGAGGCGTCGGTCATCGCCAGCCGCGCGGCGCTGGTCGCGGTGTCGCGCCGCCGGCCGCGGGACGCGGAGGAACTCGCGGCGTGCGGGCCGCTGATGCGGTGGCAGGCGGAACTCCTCGATCCCCGCTTCCGGCCGCTTCTCGGCGAAACAGAGGGCCGGGGGTCCTACTCCCCGTAATCCTCGAAGAAGTCGAGCCCCTGCGCCTTATCGATCCATTTCTCGCGCAGGCGGCGCCCCTCCCCGCTCTTGTCGAGCCGGCCGATCGCCTCGTTCAACGACTCCAGCAGCGCGATGTTCCCCTTCTTCACCGCGATGCCGTACCGCTCCCGGGAGATGCGGCTCTCGACGACCTGGTAGTGGTAGCTGTAGTTGGAGAGCGCCCAGCGGAGCGGCACCTCGTCGTACAGGATGCAGGTCCCGCCCCGCTTCTCCTCGGGCAGGGGGGAGTTCTTGAGGACCTGGACCATCCTGTCGAGCGACGAGTAGGTCTGCACCTTCCCGAGGAGGTTCTCCCGGGCCCACCGCTCCGCGGTGGTGCCCCGCACCACGCAGATCTTCCAGTGCTTGAGGCCGTTGGTGAACCAGTGGCGCCGCCAGTCGACCGTGCTCTTCACCGCCAGGGCCAGCCCCATCCGCGCGTACGGCTTGGTGAAGGAGAGGGATTTGCGCCGCGCGTCCGTGATGCTGATGCAGGCGATCGCCGCGTCGGCCTTCCCCATCTCAAGGGCGGATGCGTAGGCGGAGGCGCTGAAGTTCATCGGGACCCACTCGATCTCCCGCCCCATCTGCCTCCCGAGCGCCTCGGCGATGTCCACCTCGATGCCGACCCTGCGCATCCCCTCGCGGTAGGAGAAGGGGGGGGATTTGAAGTCCGAGATGAACCGGAGCGTCTTGGCGGAACCGGCGGTAGTCACCTCCGGCGGATTCTCGGCCCGGGCTGCGGAGTGGCGGGCGGAGACGCCGAGGGCCAGCAGGACGGCAAAGGCGGTGCGCAGTGCGCGGTGCATGAGTTCCTCCCGTATGACGGCCGACGTGCAGCATCACCATACCACACCGGCGCCGCGGAGGCATCCGGAAAATCGCGCGCGCCCGCGACGCGGGAAGACGTCCGCGCGGTTGCGGCTTTGAACAACGCCGGCCGCGTGCTACTATACCGCATTCGGAAGAGACGCGCGGCGGGGGGAACTTTCGGGGGCTCGGGGACGTCAAAGAGGGAAAGAGGGGATCGCCGTCCCCGCCGACCCCCCCGGGACGCCGGGCAGCCTCGTTCCGGCGGCCGCTGCATCGGATCCACGAGGCGCGCCGCCGCCGTCGGTGGAGGCGCCGCGGCCCTTCGCGCCCCCCGCTTCGGGAATACACAGGGGGCGCCGCAAGCGGGATGGGAAACGCGATGACGTGCACAGCGCTTCTGATCGTGCTCATGGCCGCGCAGGCGGCTTCCTCCGGCCCCGCCGCGGGGACGGATCCCGGGGAGACGATCGCCTGGAAGGAGTGCGTCCGGGAGGCGTGGCAGGGGAACCCCGATCTCGCCGCCGCCCTGGCGAGACTCGGGCAGTCGAAGGCGGAGCGGCGCATCGCCGCGAGCCCCCTCTTCCCCGAGGTGACGGCCTCGGGGCGCGCGGGGGAGTCCAAGGGCACGGACGGGACCCGCGGCGAGTCCCACGCGTGGGGCCTCGACGCCCGGCAGCTCCTCTTCGACGGCTTCCGGACGCCGTTTGAGATGGGGAGGGCGGGGGAGGGGGTCACGGCCTCGCAGTGGGCCTACGCGGTGACCTCCTCCGACGTGCGCCTCTCCCTCCGCAAGGCCTACGTCGACCTACTCAGGGCGCAGGACCTCGTGACGATTGCGCGGGAGATCGCGGACCGGAGGAAGCAGAACACGGACCTCGTCCAGCTCCGCTACGAGGCGGGGCGCGAGCACAAGGGCTCGCTGATGCTCTCGCAGGCCGACCTCGCGCAGGCCGAGTACGACATCGCCGCGGCGCTCCGGGCGGTCGAGCTCGGGCGCCGGCGCCTGACGAGGGTCATGGGGAGGCCGCACACCGCGCCGCTCGGGACCTCCGGGGACTTCGTCCTCGACCCGCCGGGGCCCGCGCGGCCCGACTTCGAGGGGCTCTGCGACACGGTCCCGCTCCTGAAACGGCTGGCGGCCGTGAAGGAGGCGGCGCGCTGGGGGGTGAAGTCGGCCCAGGCGGAGTTCCTCCCGGCCGTGTACGGCACCCTCGGCGTGAACAAGGCCGGCGACGGCTGGCCGCCCCGCGGCGACGAGAGGGAGATCGGCGTCAGCGTCGACTGGCCCCTCTTCCAGGGGGGGGAGCGCGTCGCGGGGGTGGCGAAGTCGCGGCAGTACCTCCTCCAGACGGAGGCCGACGAGCGGAGCGGGCGCCTCGGGGTCGTGCTGACACTCACGGAGACGTGGACGGAGTTCCGCAACGCCCTCGAGACGGTGGAGGTAGAGCGCAAGGTCCTCGCCGCCGCCGAGGAGCGGTCCAAGATCTCCAAGGCGCAGTACGCGATCGGCATCATCGACTTCGACGCGTGGACCATCATCGAGGACGCCCTGGTCCGGGCGAAGAAGTCGCACCTCAACGCCCTCTGGGCGGAGGGGACGGCCGAGGCGGCGTGGGTCCAGGCGCGGGGGGGGACGCTCGAGGACGAGCTGCGGTGACGGGCACGGCCACAAAGGGGGCTCAGCGGATGACGAAGAACCGGAAGATCGCGATCGGGGGGCTCGCCGCCCTCGTTCTCGTCGCGGCCGCGGTGCGCGGCTGCCGCCCGAACAGCGGCGCGGCCGCGTTCGAGGAGATCCGCCCCGAAATCGGCGACATCAGGGAGATTGTCTCCACGACCGGCACGGTCGAGCCGCAGAATCGGCTCCAGATCAAACCGCCGATCGGCGGGCGGATCGAGGAGATCCTCGTCAGGGAGGGGGACACGGTGAAGGCGGGGCAGACGCTCGCCTGGATGTCCTCGACCGAGCGGGCCGCGCTCCTCGACGCGGCGCTCACCCGCGGCCCCGAGCAGGTCGCCTACTGGAAGGACGCCTACAAGGCCACGCCGCTGATCGCCCCCATCGACGCGGAGGTCATCGTCCGCGCCTTCGAGCCGGGACAGACCGTGACCGCCGCCGACGCGGTCCTCGTCCTCTCCGACCGCCTTATCGTCAGTGCGCAGGTGGACGAGACCGACATCGGGAGCGTGGAGGTCGGCCAGGATGCTGTCGTCAGCCTGGACGCCTACCCGGATGTCAAGGTCGCCTCGAAGGTCTCGCACATCTCCTACGAATCGACGGTCGTGAACAACGTCACGATCTACAAGGTGGACATCCTCCCCGGGACGATCCCCTCCGTCTTCCGTTCCGGGATGAGCGCCGTGGTCGAGATCGTCACGCGGCACAGGGACAACGTCCTGCGCCTGCCGGTCAGCGCGGTGACGCGGGGCAGGAGGAGGGCGACGGTGACGGTGCTCGAGGGGGGGCGGCAGGTCGTCCGGAAGATCGAGACCGGCGTCTCAAACGAGCGGCACGTCGAGATCGTCTCGGGGCTCGGGAAAGACGAGACGGTCGTCGTGCGGAAGGAGCCGGCAACGGCCCCGAGGAGCGCCGCCTCCCAGGGGACCAACCCGTTCATGCCGCGGCGGATGGGGAGCCGGCGATGATCGAGATCCGGGGGATCGTCAAGACCTACCGGATGGGGGCGCAGGAGGTGCGCGCCGTGCGGGGGGTGTCGCTTGACATCCAGGCCGGCGATTTCGTCGCGATCATGGGCCCCTCAGGCTCCGGGAAGTCCACCCTCCTCCACATCATCGGATGTCTGGACAGGCCCGACGAGGGCTCGTACCGCGCGGGCGGGATGGATCTCACCCGCCTCGGCGACGATGAGCTCGCGGCGGCGCGGAACCGCCTCTTCGGCTTCGTCTTCCAGCAGTTCCACCTCCTCCCCTATGCCGACGCGCGGGAGAACGTCGAGCTGCCGCTCATCTACGCGGGCAGGCGCCATCTGCGGGAGTCCGCGCAGGACCGCCTGCGCGAGGTCGGCCTCGCGGCGCGCGCCGTCCACCGGCCGTCAGAGCTCTCGGGCGGGGAGCAGCAGCGGGTGGCGATCGCGCGGGCGCTGGTCAACGATCCCCCGATCCTCCTCGCCGACGAGCCGACCGGGAACCTGGACACGGCGAGCGAGGCGGAGATCATCGCGGTGCTCGAGCGGCTCAACCGGGAGGGGAAGACGATCGTGGTCGTGACGCACGAGGCGGAGATCGCCGCCCACGCCGCCAGGATCATCAGGATGCGGGACGGCGCGGTCGTCTCCGACGAGCGGGTGCGCGGGACAGGCCGGCCGCTCCGCGCCGAACCGGAAGAGGCGCCCGGAGACCTGCACGCCCCCGGGGAGGGGGCGGTCATCGCGGACCATCTCCGCCAGGCGCTCCGCGCGATCCTCACGCACCCGATGCGCTCCGCCCTCTCGATGCTGGGGATCCTCATCGGGGTCGCGGCGGTGATCGCGATGCTCGCCCTCGGCGGGGGGGCGCGGGAGTCCATCCGCCAGCGCCTTGCCTCGATGGGGTCCAACCTCCTCCGGGTGCGCGCGGGGTCCCACCGTCGCGGGGCGGTGGCGCTCGAGGCCGGCTCCGTGACCCGCCTCAACTTCAAGGATCTGGAGGATATCGCGCGCCTCCCCGACATACGCCGCATCTCCCCGTCGGTCACCGGGCGTGCGCAGGCCGTCTACGGGAACAGGAACTGGAACACGCAGGTCGAGGGGACGGGGGTCGAGTACGAGGGGATCCGGGCCTCCTCCCCGACGGCGGGGCGCTTCTTCACCGAGGACGACGTGCGGGGGCGGAGGAAGGTGGCGCTCGTCGGCGCGACCGTCGCCCGGGAGCTGTTCGGCGACTCCTCCCCGGTGGGGTCGATCATCAAGCTGAACCGGGTGAACTTCCAGGTGATCGGCCTCCTGCCGGAGAAGGGGGCGATGGGCCCCCGCGACCAGGACGACACGGTCATCGTGCCGGTCACGACGGCGATGTACCGCCTCCTCGGGAAGGACTACCTCGACTCGCTCTATGTCGAGGTCGCCGAGGCGTCCCGGATGCACGCCGTCGAGGACGAGATCAAGGCGCGCATCGTCAAGAATCACCGGCTGAGCAAGGAGAACGAGGACTCGTTCGAGATCAGGAACATGGCGGAGATGCAGGAGGCGCTGGAGAGCACCACGAAGACGATGACCTGGCTGCTGGGCTCCATCGCGGCGATCTCCCTCCTCGTCGGCGGCATCGGGATCATGAACATCATGCTCGTCTCCGTCACCGAACGGACGCGCGAGATCGGCCTGCGGAAGGCGCTCGGCGCCCGCTACGCGGACATCATGTACCAGTTCCTCATCGAGTCGGTGGTGATGACGGTCAGCGGGGGGGCGGCGGGGGTCGCCCTGGGGATCGGGGCCTCGATGCTGATCACGGTGCTCGCCGGGTGGGCGGTCAAGGTCTCCGCGGCCTCGATCGCCCTGGCGACCCTCTTCTCGATCGTCGTCGGCCTTGTCTTCGGCGTCTGGCCCGCGCGCCGGGCCGCCTCGTTGAACCCGATCGAGGCGCTGCGCTACGAGTGAACGGCGCCTCGCCGCGCCCCCATCCTTTCGCGGGAACCATCCAGCGCTTTTTCCATCGTTAGCGCTTGACGCGTCCGGCCGCCGGGGGGATAATGTCTTCTATCTTGGTCGACATTATCGACTATAGGGGGCGGGGTGAAGATATCCAGGAAGGGCGAGTACGCGCTCCGCGCGATGACGATGCTCTCCCTCCACCACGGAAGGGGCCTGCTCAGGGCGCGCGAGATCGCCGCGCGGCAGGCGATCCCGGAGAGGTTCCTCGAGCGGATCCTCCTCGACCTGAAGAAGGCGGGGATCCTCCTGAGCGTGCGCGGGAGAAACGGGGGGTACGCCCTGGCGCGGCCGCCGCGCCTGATCACGCTCGCGCGGGTGATCCGGATCATCGACGGGCCGCTGGCGCCGATCGGCTGCGCGAGCGACTGGGCGCGCCTGGAATGCCCCGCCCAGGCGGGGTGCGGTCTCTACCGGGTGATGCGGAGGGTGCGGAACGCCATCGCGGGGATACTGGAGAAGACGACGTTCGCCGACATCCGCGCCACGGCGCGGCGCCCCTCCGCGGGGAGGGGCGGAACGGTTGGAAGGGGGTGCGCGGGATGAGACGGATCGCTGTAGCCGCCGCGCTGTGCCTGGTTGCGGGCGGCGGCACCGCGTGTGCGGCGGAGGGGGCCGGGACGGTCACGATCTCGGGGGCGTGGGCGCTCTACCCGATGGCGGTGCGGTGGGCGGAGGAGTACCGGAAACTGCATCCGTCCGTCTCCATCGACATCGCCGCCGGCGGCGCGGGGAAGGGGATGGCCGACGCGCTGGCGGGGGCCGCCGACATCGGGATGGTATCGCGGGCGATCGCCCCCGCGGAGTTCGCCAAGGGCGCCTGGGCGGTCGCGGTCACCAGGGACGCGGTGGTGCCCACCGTCAACGCGGGGAACCCGGCGCTGCGGGAGCTGCTCCGACGCGGGGTGACGCGGGAGCGGTTCGCGGCGCTCTGGATTGCCGGGAGACCGGCGACCTGGGGCGAGCTCTCCGGGACCGCGCGGCCCGACCCGGTCCGCGTCTACACCCGTTCCGACGCCTGCGGCGCGGCCCAAACATGGGCCGGCTACCTCGGGGGGACGCAGGAGGCGCTGAAGGGGGTGGGCGTCTACGGCGATCCCGGCCTGGCCGAGGCGGTCCGCAAGGATCCTCGCGGGATCGGCTACAACAACGTCAACTTCGCCTACGACGCCGCGACCCGGAAACCGCTCGCGGGCCTCCGCGTCCTCCCGATCGACCTCGACGGCGACGGGACGATCGGGGAGCGGGAACGGTTCTACGACGACCGGGACCGGCTTGTGGCGGCGATCGGGGACGGCCGCTACCCGTCCCCGCCCGCGCGGGAGCTCTACTTCGTCTGCGGCGGCAGGCCCGCGCGGGAGACGGTGCGCGCATTCATCCGGTGGGTGCTCACCGACGGGCAGGCGTACGTGCCCGAGGCGGGATATATCCGGCTCGCCGCGGAGACGCTGCGGGGGGAGCTGAACAAGCTGGACGGCGCGGAGACGAGTAGCGGCGAAAGGAGAGGCGGATGAAACGGGGCATCGTCATCGCCGGGGCGGCGGCGATCCTCGCGGTCCGGGCAACGGTCTGTGCGGGCGACGACTGGAAGATGTGGAACAAGTACGCGTTCAAGCTCCCGCTGGTCAAAAAGAAGGCGGACTTGAACGCGAGCTTCGAGACGCGCTTCCGGGAGGATATCGACGAGTTCTACCGCTACCAGTTCTACATGGGGCCGGATTACCATCTGTACCCCTGGCTCACCCTGGGGTGGCAGTACGGCAACATCCAGGAGGGGGAGCCGGGGGAGTTCCGGACCGAGCACCGCTTCATGCATTTCGTGACCCCGCGATTCAAGCTGCGGGACCTCGGGATCGAGAGGCACGGCCTGGGGGATTTGGCGTGCACGCTCGAGAACCGGCTCGACTGGCGCATCCGGCCGCACAAGGCCCACCGCAACAGCTGGCAGTACCGCATCTATCCGAAGATCTCCTACCCGATCGTGAAGCGGGAGCGGTTCCAGATCTCGCCGTTCGTCGCCGACGCGTTCTACTTCGATCTCGCCGACGGCATCGCGTACCGGCAGAACCGGATCTACGGCGGCCTCTCATTCAAGCTCCTCGCGCACCTGAATCTGGACGTCTACTATATGCGGCTGGCGGAGCGCGCGGGGCGCGGCGGCGACTGGGACGGCGGCCACGTGATCGGCACGGGGGTCTCGTACGCATTCTAGGGGCGGCATGCACCGGCGGGTGAGGGTTCGGACAGATCGGATCGCGGCGTCCGCGATGCGGCTCTGCGCGGCGGGCACCGTGCTGCTCGTCGTCGTCATCGTGTGCGCCCTCCTCCTGAAATCGGCCCCGGTCCTGGCCCGTCATTCGATCTGGACGCTGCTCGGGTCGAGCTCCTGGCAGCCGCTCCGGGGGGAGTTCGGCTTTTTTCCGTTTCTGCTCGGGACGCTCTGGGTCACCGGCACCGCCGTGCTCCTCGCGGTCCCGCTCTCCCTCTTCACCGCCATCTACCTCTCCGAGTACGCGCCCGCCGCCGTGCGGCGGCTGGCCGCCCCGCTGGTGGACCTCCTCGCCGGCATCCCCTCGGTCATCTACGGGATATGGGGGGTGCTGGCGGTCGTCCCGTTGGTGCGGGACCGCGTCGCCCCGCTGTTCGGCGTCTCGTCGAGCGGCTACTGCGTCCTGGCGGGCGGCGTCGTGCTCGCGATCATGATCCTCCCGGTGATCATCCACGTGGCCGCGGAGGTCTTCGGGGCCGTGCCCCGGGGGATGCGGGAGGCGTCGCTCGCCCTCGGCGCCACGCAATGGCAGACGGTCACCCGTGTCGTGCTGCGCAAGGCGATGCCGGGCGTCATCGCGGCGGTCGTGTTGGGGGTCTCGCGGGCGTTCGGGGAGACGATGGCGGTGTTGATGGTCGCGGGGAACGTCGCCGTGTCGCCGCGTTCGATCTTCGATCCGGCGTACCCGCTTCCGGCCCTGATCGCCAACAACTACGGGGAGATGCTCTCGGTGCCGCTCTACGACGCCGCCATGATGCTCGCGGCGCTCCTCCTCCTGGCCGTCGTGGTCGCGTTCAACGCGGTCTCGCGCTGCGTGCTGGCGCGGATCGAACGGGGGATGCGGTAGATGAACCGGAGACGGGTTGCGGAGGGGATTGCCCGGGCGCTGATGGCGGCGTCGGTCGCCACGGTCCTCGCCGTGCTGCTGCTCATCATCGGGACGGTGATCGTGCGGGGCGTCCCCGCGATGAGCTGGGCGATGATCAGCCAACCCCCCCGCGGGGGGTTCTACCTCGGGAAGGAGGGGGGGATCTTGAACGCCATCCTGGGGTCGCTCGCCATTACCGCCGGGGCGACCGCGCTCGCCCTGTCCTGGAGCCTCCCGGTGGTCCTCTGCCTCAACGCCTACCTCCCGCCCCGGTCGCCGCTCGCCTCGGCCGCCCGTTTCGCCCTCGACGTCCTCTGGGGGATCCCCTCCATCGTCTACGGCGCCTTCGGATTCGTCGTGATGCTCTGGTTCGGCATCGGCGCCTCGCTGCTCGGCGGAATCATCGCGGTCGCCCTCCTCATCTTCCCCATCATGGCGCGCGCGATGGACGAGGTGGTCCGGACCGTGCCGCAGGAGCTCACGGACGCCTCCTACGCGATGGGGGCGACGCGCCTGGAGACGTCGCTGAAGGTCGTCGTGCGCCAAACCCTCCCCGGCCTCGTCACCGCCGTGTTGATTGCGATGGGGAGGGGGATCGGCGACGCGGCGTCGGTGCTCTTCACCGCCGGCTTCACCGACTCGATCCCCGTCTCGCTGTTCCGGCCGGCGGCGACGCTGCCGCTTGCGATCTTCTTCCAGCTCGGGACGCCGTTCCCGGAGGTGCAGGCCAGGGCGTACGCCTCCGCCCTGGTGCTGACCGCGCTCATCCTCGCGATCAGCGCGGCCGCGCGTCTGTTCGGCCACCGGTATTCGAGGCACGTGGTGCGATAGGAGCATACGATGCACGCGGAAGCCCACATACGGGTGCAGGGGCTGCACGTCTTCTACGGCCCCGAGCAGGCCCTCAAGAACGTCAGCGTGGATATCCCGCGGCGCCGGATCACGGCCATCATCGGCCCCTCCGGCTGCGGCAAGAGCACCCTTCTGCGCTCGTTCAACCGGCTCATCGATCTCTCCGACGGGGCCCGCGTCACGGGACGGGTGATCGTCGAGGGGCGCGACGTCTACGCCCCCGGGGTGGATGTGACGGAGATCAGGAGGCATATGGGGCTCCTGTCGCAGAGGCCCCACCCCCTCCCGATGTCGATATTCGACAACGTCGCCTACGGGCCGCGCCTGCACGGGGTGCGCGACCGGCGGGAGCTCGCCGCGATCGTGGAACGGCACCTGCGCATCGCCGGCCTCTGGGACGAGGTGCGGGAGCGGCTCCATCTCCCCGCCTCCCGGCTTTCGCTCGGGCAGCAGCAGCGGCTCTGCCTGGCCCGCGGGCTCGCCGTCGGGCCGGAGATCATCCTCGGGGACGAGCCCACCTCGGCGCTCGACCCGATCTCGAGCCGCCGGATCGAGGGGATCTTCCTCGAGTTGAAGAGGGACTACACGCTCGTGCTGGTCACCCACATCCTCAGGCAGGCGAGGAGGCTTGCGGACTATGTCGTCTTCCTGTACATGGGGGAGCTGATCGAGCACGGTCCCGCGGAGGAGTTCTTCGCATCCCCGCGGGAGGAGCTGACGAGGGAGTACGTGCAGGGGACGATCAGTTGACGGCGGCCCCCCGCATGGCCGGCGAAGAGGACGGAGACGCCGTTGCCGGCGCCGTTTCCCGTTGGGGCCGCCGGGTCAGAAGGCGTTCTTCAGGCCGGCGAGGTAGCGGGACGCCTTGAGGAGCGCCATGCATCCCTGCCCCGCGGCGATCACGTACTGGTACTCCTGTCCGGAGGCGCAGTCCCCCGCCGCGAAGACGCCCGTGACCGAGGACCGGGTCCAGCAGTCGATCACGACGTGCCCCTGGCTGTTGCGGTCGAGGAATCCTTCGAGGAATTCGGTGTTCGGCACCCTCCCGATCTCGACGATCACGCCGCGCACCGGGAGCGTGTGTCGAACGCCGTCCTTCTCGTAGACGAGCCCGCTGACGGACGTTTCCCCCGCGATCTCGATCGTCCTGGCCCCGTGGATCGTCTCGACGTTGGGGTAGTGGGCGATGTTCTCGACCAGGTACTCGTGGGCGGTGAACGAAGGCCCGAGGTTCACGAGCGTGATTGTGCGCGCCAGATCCTTGGTGAAGTTCGCACCCTCGAGCGCGGAGTTGCCCCCACCCACGATGGCGATATCCATCCCGGAGAAGAGGGGCCCGTCGCAGATGGAGCAGTAGGTGACCCCCTTCCGGGCGAGCCGCTCCTCCCCGGGGACGCCGAGTTTGCGCGCCCGGGCGCCGGTGGCGACGATGACGGCGTGCGCCTCGTGGACGCCGCGGTCGGAGACGACCCTGAAGCCGTTCGAAATCTTCTCGATGCGCTGCACGGTCTCGCCGTCCCGCGGCGTGATCCCGTTGAAGTGGAGCTGCTTCTCCATCCGCTCGCTGAACGCCGCGCCGGTCGTCTTGACGATGCCGGGGTAGTTCAAGACCTCGCCGGACTCGAGGAACTGCCCCCCCATCTCCCTGGCGACGAGGAGGAAGTCCATCCGCTTGCGGGCGGCATAGATGGCGGCCGTCTGCCCGGTGATGCCGCCGCCGATGATGACCAGGTCGTGCATGGCAGGAACCCTCCGTAACCGGGGGGAGGCCCCCCGCTGCGCACAGTATATGCGCTCCGGGGCGGATCGTCCATATCCGCCCCCCCCGCGCCGGACGCACGGCTCTGGACCGCGGGGGGGCGGAACGGCTAGAATGGCGGCGGTACGATGCGGAGGGCCTGGACTATGAAGAGATCGGCGGGCGTGACGCTGCTCTGGGCGGTGCCGGCCCTTGCCGTCCTCTCCTTCGCCGGGCAGCGGCACGGGCTGTGGGGAGGCGACGAGCCCCGGGAGGCCGCGATCGCGCGCGAGATGCACGCCTCGCGCGACTGGGTCGTCCCGCGCCTGAACGGGGAGCCGTTCTTGGAGAAGCCGCCGCTGGCGCACCTCGGGGCGGTGATCGTCTTCGACCTCGCGGGCGGGCCCGACGCCCGGCTGTGCCGCCTCCCCTCCGCGGCGTGGGGGTTCGCGGGGCTCCTCGCGACCGCCTGGCTCGGGGCGATGCTCCTGGGGCCCGGCGCGGGGCTCCTGGCCGCGTTCATCCTGGCCACGAGCGTGGAGTGGCTGTACATCACCCGCCATCTCCTCGTCGACGTTCCGCTGGCCGCCTCCGTCGTCGTTTCGTTCGCCCTGTTCCAGGCGGGGTACCGGCGCCGGGGCGCGCCGAAGGCCCTCGGCTATCTCGGCTTCGCCTTCGCCGCGGGGGCGGCGTTCCTCTCCAAGGGGACGGTGGGGGTGGCGCTCCCGCTCTCCGCCGTTTCGGCCTATCTCCTCCTCCGCCGCGAGTACCGGGAATTCGCCCTCCTCGCCCTCGTCTCCGCCGCGGGGCTCCTCGTCGTCGCCGCGCCGTGGGTGCTGCTCCTCGCCGCCCGCGGCGGGCGGGAAGCGCTCAGGGTCTTCCTCTGGGACAACCAGGTCCTCCGGTTCGTTTCGCCGGGCGCCGACCACGCGAAGGCCCCGTGGTTCTACCTGCCGGCGATCTTCGAAATCTTCCTCCCGTGGGCGCTTCTTCTCCCCCCGGCCTTCCTCGGGCTCCGGCGCCGCCCGGGCGAGTCGGAAGGGGATCGCCGGTCGCGGCAGTTCGTTCTCGCCGTCCTCGCGGTGCCGTTCGCGATCCTCTCCGTCGCGAGCGGGAAGCGCCACCTGTACCTCCTGCCGCTGCTCCCCGGCTTCGCGATCGCGGTCGCCCGCTGGGCCGCGTCGGCGGATGCGGCCCCGCCGGCCCGGTGGGAAGGGCGGTGGGCGCGCGCGGCCCTCGTCGTCTTCGCCGCGGCGGCGGCCGCCGCCTGGTGCGCGGCGCTCGGCGTCGCGGTCTACGCGCGCCACGGGGCGGTCGCGGCGGCCGCAGGGGCCGCGGCGGGCCTGGCGGCCTCCGCGGCGGTGCTTCGGCGTGAGCTCCGAAAGCCCCCGGATCGCATTCCCGCCTGGTCGATGGTCGCACTGGCGATCATCGGCTGGGCGGCGCCCCTCACGCCCGCCGTCTGGGAGATGCTCGAGAGGGAGAAGGGATACGCGCCGCTCGCCGCGATGCTGGAGGCCAACGTCCGGCAGGGGGAGACGCTCTTCATGTACAGGCCGGGCGAGCGCGAACTGGGCGTCGTGGGCTTCCACCGGCGGGCCGTCCTGCCGGTGCTCGAGACGCCGGCCGAGCTCGATGCGGCGCTTCAGGCGTCGGGGGGGAACGTGGTCCTCGTCAGGGAGAAGGTCTACGACAGCCTGGTCGGGGAGGGGACGCTGCCCGCCTCCGCATCCGTGCAGGCCAGGTGCCTGCTGCCGCACAGGAACCAGCTGCTGCTCCGGGGGAGATGAGCTACCGGGCGACCGAGCTGTCGAGAGCCCGGGCGACCGGGCGTTCGAGCGGAGGGATCACGGCGGCGGCGAACCGGGGACCGCCGGAGGGAGGAGGTTCGGTCTTCGGCGCGCGCGCATAGAGCTTGTTGAGGGCGGCCGAGTTTCCATTCCCGTTCCGGCGCCTGGCGGCGGCGCCGTTCTTGTAGCGGATATGGTCCCCGGACGATGTCTCCTGCATCCGGCGGATGGTTCCTCGCACATGCAGGTACTTCAGGATAAGAAACACCTGCGTGCAGGCGATGGCGACGATCATGAGTATGATGCTCAACTGGGCAATGAACGAGAACACCTCAACCCCTCCAGAGTTCGCTTCCCCGCGATCTTCGAGCTGCCCTTCACCCAATTTCGTTTAAAGATACACCTATCCAGAGCTCTTGTCAAGGGAAGTAACGCGAATAATAACGATATGCAAAGAGTTTACAAAATGAGGCGAAAGTGTTGCATGGCGGGGGTCGGCGAGGCGCTGCCTTGAATCGGCGGGACGGTTCGCCTTCTTCGTTTCCTTGCGCTGCGGGAACTCCCCCTCTATACTATGCCGCGCGGTTGAGGAGGGAACAGGGCGGCGACAAGGAGACCGGTTCTTCCGGGGGAGAGGGGATGGACGGATGAAAAAGCTGAAGGGGATCAAGGCGGTCATCACCGACGCGGACAACACGCTCTACAGCTGGATCGACTACATCGTGCCGAGCCTCGAGGCGCTCACCGAGACGCTCCACCGGATCACCGGCTTTTCCCGCGAGGCGATCGTGGAGTCGATGAAGAAGGTGTTCACCGCGTACAACACCAACGAGTACGCCTTCGTCCTCCAGGAGGCCGACATCTTCGAGGGGATGCGCCGCAAAGACTTCCGCTGGTTCCAGACGCACGTGGTCGATCCGGCGCGCTACTCGTTCAACAGGGCGCGGAAGTCGAACCTTCGCGTCTACCCGGGCGTCCACAAGACCCTGCAGATCCTCTGCAGCCGCGGGATCCGCGTCATCGGTCTGAGCGACGCCCCCTGTTTCCCCGCGGAGCAGCGGATCAAGCACCTCGGCGTGGACCGGTACCTGCACGCCCTCTACGCGTTGAAGTCGTACCCGGTCCCGCGCCACGGGGAGCTCGACGGCGAGATCGTCAACCGCATCCGGGTCGGCTACTACAAGTCCCTGATCGAGAAGGTGGTCGAGCTGCCGCTCTCGTTCGAGAAGCCGAGCACGCGCGGCATCGCCCGCATACTCGAGGACGAACGACTGAAACCGGAACGCGTGCTGATCATCGGGGACAGCCTGAAGAAGGATATCCGTATCGCGCAGGAGATGGGCATCGCCGATGTCTGGGCCCGCTACGGCACGGTGATCTCCACGGAGATGCGCGACAAGCTCTCCTTCTACTCGGCCCCCGCGATACAGCGCAGGAACGTCTCGCAACCCGGCGACGCCTCCTACACCCCGACCTGGACGGTGGACCGGTTCGACCAGCTGCTCGACATCATCGAGCTCCCGCCGTTCGCGCCGGGGGGAAGGGACGTCTGCCCGAGCCCGCAGCCCGCCTGAGGCCGCTCCACGGGGCGGAGGCCGGTATCCGCCCGCCACCGCACGGGGTTTGTGCTATACTCTCCACCGGCGCACAGTCCAGGAGGCAGCATGAGCGTGATCGCGCAGTCGGAGCTCGAGAGGCTCCTGAGGGAGGGGATCATCAAGGTCGAGCCGTTCTCGATGGACCAGGTCGGCCCCGGATCGATCGACCTCCACCTCGCCAACGAGTTCACGGTCTTCAAGAAGGTGCGGGAGGTTCTCCACATCACCGACGAGACCGACTACCGCACCATCAGCGAGACGATCCGCGTGAACGACTTCTTCGTCCTGATGCCGGGGGAGTCGGCGCTCGCACGGACGGTCGAGCGGATCACCCTTCCCGACGACATCTGCGGCCGCCTCGAGGGGAGGAGCCGGTTCTCGCGCCTCGGGTTGCTGGTCCACATCACCGCGAGTTTCATGCACCCCGGCATCTCCAACCACCAGGTCCTCGAGATGTACAACGCGAGCCCGTTCCCGCTCGCGGTGCACCCCGGGACGCGGATCTGCCAGTTCGTCTTCGAGAAGACCATCGGCCACGGCCACTACCGGGGCCGCTTCGCCGACCAGTGACAGTTCGCCCGCCCGGCGCCTGTCCGGCCGGGCGGAAGCCGCCGAGGGGGGGTGACCGCGATGAAGAAGCGCCGGGCGGGATGGTGTGTCGCCGCGCTGTGCGCGGCCGCGGCGTGCGGCGTCGGCGCCGAAACGGCGGAGGCCCAGTATCTCCTCCGTTACACGGGAGACGGCGCCGCGCGAAGGGCCCGCGACGCCCTCGTCGTCGTCACCCAGGCCGAGCAGTCCCTCGACACCGGGCACCGGACGCTGGCGGACTGGCTGCTCTGGGCCGCGGAGGTGATGCTGCGCGACGCCGCCGACGCGCTCCCGGATGCCGACGCGCTCAGGGAGATCTCCGTCGCGGAGCGTCTCCTCCGCGAAAACAGGCCGGGCGATGCTGCCCGTTTCCTGTCCCGCGGCGGCGAGGAGCTCAGGCGTTTCGCCGCCGTCTGGGACGTGGGCGACGCCGAGCCGAACTGCGCGGCGCTCCTGGCGCTCGCGGAGAAGGGCGACTGCCCGGCGGCCCTCTCCGGGATCCCCGCGCTCATCGAGGCGGCGCGGATCGACCCGGTCCGCCGCGCGCTGGTCGGGGCGGGGGAGCAGACCGCAGTGGCGAGGGGCTTCCTCTCGAAGGGGAGGGTGTTCGAGGCGCTGCGGAGCGCGGGGGAGGCGAAGGAGAGACTCCGCGCGGCGATCATCGGGATGCAGCTCGCGCGGGCGAAGATACTCGCCGCCCACGCCCGGCGGATGGCCGCGGCGGGCTCCCGGTGGCGGGCCGGCTGGACGCTCGGCCGCGCCGCGCGCCGCCTCGCCCGCGCCGGCGTGTTCGCGGACGAGGCGTCGGCGGACGCGGCGTCCAAGATCCTGGAGGAGATCGCCCGGGCGCGCCGGGGGATCCGGGCGGGCGAGGAGCAGGACGCCGTGTCGGCGGCGATAGAGGCCAAGCTCGTCGCCCTGATCAAGCATTGCTGCGCGCGCCCGAATCCGGGCGCCGTCGCCGGAGGGGCGCCGTGAGGAAGACGATCGTCTGCGCGGCGGGGATCATACGGCGCGGGGACCGCGTCCTGATCGCCCAGCGGAAGCCGGACTCGTCGCTCGAGCCGCTCAAATGGGAGTTCCCCGGGGGGAAGATCGAGTTCGCGGAGGACCCCCGCGCCTGTCTCGTCCGCGAGATCCGGGAGGAGATGGGCTTCGAGATCGAGGTCGAAAGGATCTTCGAGGTCGCCTCGCACAATTACCGCAAGGACGGCGAAATCCGCCACGTCCTCCTGCTCTGCTACCTCTGCACCTACCTCTCGGGTGAGCCGCGCCCCCTGGAGTGCCACGACCTGCGGTGGGTGGGACCCGGCGAGATCGTCGCCCACGATTTCGCCGCCGCGGACGTCCCGGTGGTCGGGGAGGTCGTCGCGCGGCTCTGGGCGAACTGAGGCGGAAATGGCGGCGGAACGTCTCTTGATGCCCGCGGTGCTCACGATCGCCGGCTCCGACTCGTGCGGCGGCGCCGGGCTCGAAGCGGACCTGAAGACGTTCGGCCGCTGCGGCGTCTACGGCCTCTGCGCCGTCACCGCGGTCACCGCCCAGGACGGCGTCCGGGTCTACGGGGTCTTCCCGGTGCGGCCCGCCGCGGTGGTCGCGCAGGCCGAGGCGGCGCTGCGGGCCGGGCGCCCGGAGGCGGTGAAGACCGGGATGCTCTGGAGCGCCGGGATCGTCGAGGCGGTGGCGCGTTTCCTGGCTGCGCGGCGGCTGCGCCGGTTCGTGCTGGACCCGGTTCTCGCCACGCACGGCGGGGATCCGCTCGCCCTCCCCGGCGCCGGGCGGGCGATGGTCCGGCGCCTGTTCCCCCTCGCGGCGCTCGTCACGCCGAATCTCCGGGAGGCGGAGGAGATCAGCGGGGTTAAGATCCGCGGCGCGGTCGGACTCGAGGAGGCGGCGCGCCGCATCCTCGGGAAGGGCCCGCGGGCGGTGCTGATCAAGGGCGGGCACGGCGAGGGGGAGGCGACCGACTGGCTTTTCGACCGGGAGGGGAAACGGCCGTTCAGCGCCGTCCGCGTGCGCGGGGCGCGCCTGCACGGGTCGGGGTGCATCCTCTCGGCGGCGATCGCGGCGGGGCTGGCGCGCGGGTTGGCGCTGGATGCCGCCGTGCGGGAGGCCAAGGCGTACGTGGGGAGGCAGTTCAAAGGCGCGGTGGGCTGCAGGGCGGGGGCGCTTCTCGCCGCTCACATCTGATCGTAGCGGAGCGGCGTGCCCGCGGGTTTTTCCTGGAAGTCGGTGAAGACGCCGACGAAGACCCGCCGGCAGTACCGGCCGAGGCCGACCGAGAGGTCGGCGCACATCCGCCCGAAACTCTTCCCTCCGCGGGCGAAGAAGCCGCCCAGCCGCTTCCCGGCATCGCCGATCAGGCGGCCCGCGGAGACGACAGCCCCCCCGGCGGTTTCGCCCGCCGTCTGGCCTGCGGTCGCGACGCGCGATGGGAGCGGGGGAACCTCCGCCCGGAACTCCTGCGCGCCCAGGGACGAGGCCGCGAGAAGGATTGCGAGACACAGGGGCACGACACGCACACGCATCTGTTCTACTCCGTGACCGGGTTCCAACGCGAATACCGATATATGCTACCACAGCGCTGCGCCCCGCGCAACCGGTGTGCGGGATGAAACGGGAGCGGGCCCGCAGGGCGGGCGTCGCGGCCAGGTTCGCCTTCGCGGCGGCGGTCATCGCGTGTATCCTCTGGAGGAAAATCGATCCCGGTGAACTCGCCGTCCGCCTTCGCGGGATCGACCCTCGGCTCTTCGCGGCGTGCGGGCTCGGCTACGGTCTGCTCTTCGTCTTCAGCGCCTTCCGGTGGCAAGCCCTGGTCTTTGTCCACGGGATCCGCGTGCGGTACGGGTCCTTGCTCCGGTTCTGCCTCATCGGGGCATTCTTCAACAACGTCATGCCCGGCTCGATGGGGGGGGACATCCTCAAGGCCTGGTACTGCGCGAAGGTCGACCGGTCACGGCAGGAGGCGGCGGTGGGCTCGGTGTTCGCCGACCGGATCGTCGGATTCCTCTCACTCTTCGCCATCGGGTTTTTCGGCCTCGCGGTCAACCTCGGCGCCCCGGGCCTCCGCCAAGCGTCGCAGATCTTCGTCGCCCTTTTCCTCGCCATCTGTCTCGGCCTGGCCTTCCTCTCCCGCCGGGATCTCCTCGCCAAGCTCCCGTTCGCGAGGAGGATCCTCGACCGCGGCACGCTCGGGGACCATCTGCGGCGCCTCTACGATTCCCTGCAGATCTACCGGGCCCGGCCGCGCGCCGTCGCGCGGGCGCTCGGGATCTCGTGCCTGATGCAACTGGTGTTCATCGTGGTGCTGCTGGGGATCGCGCGCTCCCTCGGGATGCGCGGCGTCGCCTATCGGCACCTGCTCCTTCTCATGCCGCTCATCGGTACCATCGCGGCCGTCCCGGTCACCCCCTCCGGCTGGGGGACGATGGAGTGGGCGTTCGTCTACTTCTTCCCCGCCCTCGGGGTCACGGCCGAGCAGGCACTGGCTTTGGATCTCGCGACGCGCGCCCTGACCATCTCGTGGGGGCTTGTCGGAGGCGTGCTGTACGCCGTTCCCCCGCGGCAGACCGCCGGGTGCACTGCCTCGCTGAATTGACGGGGGCATCGTGGTATACTCGTCCGGTGGCGCCGAAAATCGAAAGGAGTCGGAACGATGATCGAGGGAGTGAAGGTCAAGGAACTCACGCCCCACGCGGACGAGCGGGGGTACCTCCAGGAGATTGTGCGGAAAGACGAAAAGATCTTCGAGGAGTTCGCCCAGCTGTACGTGTCCCTGAACTACCCCGGCGTCGTGCGCGCCTGGCACTACCACCGGAAGCAGAACGACTTCATGACCGTCGTCAAGGGTATGGCGAAGATCGTCCTCTACGACGCGAGGGAGGGGTCGCCGACGCGCGGGGAGATCGACGAGTTCTTCGTGGGGGAGCACCACCGGATACTCATCCGCATCCCCGCGATGGTGATGCACGGCTACAAGACGATCGGCGTTGAGCCGTGCCTGCTGATCAATCTGCCCACCCGCTGCTACGATCCGAACGACCCGGACGAGTTCAGGGTGCCCCCGCACGACAACGACATCCCGTACGACTGGGCGATCAAGGAGCGCTGAGCTCCCCTGTGCGGCCGCCGCCGTAAGGGGCGAAAGGAGGAGAGATGAAGGGCGTCATCCTCGCGGGGGGTCTCGGCACGCGGCTGCACCCGCTCACCAAGATCACCAACAAGCATCTGCTCCCGATCTACGACAAGCCGATGATCTACTACCCGATACAGACGCTCGTCAACGCGGGGGTCGAGGACATCCTGGTGGTGACCGGCGGCAACAACGCCGGCGACTTCCTGCGTCTCCTCGGGAACGGGGCCGAGTTCGGCCTGAAGCGGCTCCAGTACGCCTACCAGGAGAAGGAGGGCGGCATCGCCCAGGCGCTCTCCCTCGCGGAGCATTTCGCGGAGGGGGAGAAGCTGGTGGTGATGCTGGGGGACAACATCATCGAGGGGAACATCGTCGAAACGGTCGAGGAGTTCTCCCGCCAGGAGAAGGGGGCGAAGATCCTCCTCAAGGAGGTGGACAGCCCGCAGGAGTACGGGGTCGCCGAGATACGGGACGGCAAGATCGTGGCCATCGTGGAGAAGCCCGCGAAGCCGGTCAGCAACTACGCCGTCATCGGCATCTACCTCTATGACGCGGCGGTCTTCGACATCGTCAGGACCCTCGAGCCCTCGGGGAGGGGGGAGCTCGAGATCACGGACGTCAACAACGCCTACATCGCCGCGGGGACGATGACCTATGGCATCCTGGACGGATGGTGGGCGGACGCGGGGGCCTCGATCGACCGCCTGCTGAAGGTCAATGCGCTGGTCTACGAGAGCGGCGCCAACAAGATGGCCCTGTAGGGCCCCGGGAGGGGATGACGATGAGGATGCTGGTCACGGGGGGGGCGGGGTTCATCGGCTCCAACTTCATCCGCCGCTGCCTCCGCCGCGGCACCGCGACGGAGCTGGTGAACCTGGACAAGCTCACCTACGCGGGGAACCTCGACAACCTGAAGGAGGTCGCGCGGGACCCGCGCTACCGGTTCGTCAGGGGCGATATCGCCGACGCGGAACTGGTGAACCGCCTCGCGGCGGAGCGGTTCGACGCGATCGTCAACTTCGCCGCGGAGACGCACGTGGACCGCTCGATCGGGGACGCGGGCGATTTCATCCGCACGGACGTCTACGGGACGTTCGTGCTGCTGGAGGCGGCGCGCAAACACAGGATCGGGAGGTTCATCCAGATCTCGACCGACGAGGTCTACGGGAGCATCGAGAAGGGGTCGTTCAGGGAGACGGACCCGCTCATGCCCCGCAACCCGTACGCCGCGAGCAAGGCCGGGGCCGACCGGCTCGCCTACTCGTACTGGGCGACGTACCGCCTCCCGGTGGTCATCACCCGGGCCTCCAACAACTTCGGCCCGTACCAGTACCCCGAGAAGGTGATCCCGCTCTTCGTCACGAACGCCCTGGACGACATCCCGCTCCCCCTCTACGGCGACGGGATGAACGTCCGGGACTGGCTCTTCGTCGATGACCATTGCGCCGCGATCGAGTTCCTCCTCGAGAAGGGGGCGGACGGCGAGGTCTACAACATCGGGGGCGGCAACGAGCTCCCCAACGTCGAGCTCACCCGCATCATCCTCGACTGCCTGGGGAAACCGGCCTCCCTGATCACAAGGGTCAAGGACCGGCAGGGGCACGACCGGCGCTACTCCCTCGACTGCGGCAAGCTGCGGGCGCTGGGCTGGGCGCCGCGCGCGGGGTTCGCCGAGGCGATCCGCGAGACGGTCGACTGGTACGCGAAGAACGACTGGTGGTGGCGCCCCCTCAAGAGCGGCGAGTACCTGGACTACTACCGGAGACAGTACGTCGACCGCGAACGATCGTAAGCGAGGCGGCGGGGGGGGCGGAAGGGGCATGGCCGCGCGCGGGAAGATGTTGGTGGTCGGGGCGAACGGGATGCTCGGGCGCGCCCTGATGGAGGCGTGCGCCCGCGGCGGCGACGTCGAGGGCGCCGATCTCCCCGAACTCGACATCACCGACGCGGCGGCGACGCGCCGTTTCGTCGAGGCGGCCCGCCCGGCGATCGTCGTCAACGCGGCCGCGATGACCGACGTGGACGGCTGCGAGGCCGATCCCGGGGCCGCGTTCGCGGTCAACGCCCGCGGGGCCGGCACCCTGGCGGGCGCCTGCCGGGCCGCGGGGGCGCGCCTCGTCCACGTGAGCACCGACTACGTCTTCGACGGCCTCAAGGGGAGTCCGTACGCAGAGGACGACCCGGTCAATCCGGCGAGCGTCTACGGGAGATCGAAACGCGACGGCGAGGAGGCGGTGCGGCGCGCCGGCGCCGACTTCCTCATCGTGCGGACCTCGTGGATGTTCGGGGCGCACGGGAAGAACTTCGTGGACACCATCCTGCGGGCCGCGGAGACGCGGCGGGAGATCGAGGTCGTCGGCGACCAGCGGGGCAGCCCGACCTACGCCCGGGACCTCGCGGGGGCGCTCTGCGGGCTCGCGGCGGCGCGGCGCGCCGGCGTCATCCATGTCGCCAACAGCGGGGTCTGCTCCTGGTTCGACTACGCGCGGGCGATCCTCGAGATCGCCGGGATCGGCGGCGTCGCCGTGCGGGAGATCACGAGCGACCGGCTGAACCGCGCCGCGCCCCGGCCGCCGTGCTCCGCGCTCGACTGCGGGCGCTACGCCGCCTTCGCCGGCGCGCCGATGCGGCACTGGCGCGAGGCGGTCGCGGAGTATCTGGTTGAAAGGGAGCGCCCGGGCGCGGGCGGTCCCCCGCCGCGGGGGTGAGGCGATGGACGGATCGGGCCGTCCCCACTACGCCGGGCACCGCGCCCGGCTCCGGGAGAGGTTTTTAAGGGCGGGGGGCGCGGGGCTGCAGGAGTACGAGAAGCTGGAGCTCCTCCTCACCTTCGCCGTCCCGCGCGTCGACGTCAAGCCGATCGCGAAGGCGCTGCTCGCCCGGTTCGGGGGCCTCGCCCAGGTCCTTGACGCCGGGGCGGCGGAACTCGAGTCGGTGAGGGGGATGGGCCCCGCCGCGGCGTCGCTCGTTCTGCTCGTCAAGGAGCTGTTCGTGGCCTGCAGCGAGACGAGGATGCGGGGGAGAAACCTCGTCTCCTCCCCGCAGGCGGCGGTCGACTTCGCCCGGGCCAAGCTCGCGGGCCTGCCCCGGGAACAGTTTTTGGTGCTGCTCCTCAACGCCAAGAACGAGCTGATCGCGCACGAGGTGATCCAGAAGGGGACGGTGGACCGCGCGGTCGTGTACCCGCGGCTGGTCGTCGAGGCGGCGCTCCAGCGGCACGCCGCGGGCGTCATACTCGTCCACAACCACCCCAGCGGCCACCCGGAGCCCTCCGCGGAGGACCGCTCCATCACGAGGGCGGTCGCGGACGCCTGCGGCACCGTGGACGTGCGGGTGCTCGACCATCTGGTGGTCGGCAGGGGAGGGCACTTCAGCTTCGCGGAGGAGAACCTGCTCTGAGGTCTGTGCCGCCGATCGGTGCGGATACGCCCGGGGTGGACAAGATGCCGAAGCCGCACGTCACGGATTGCACGCCGGCGCCACGGGAGAAACGTCTCGCCGATCGAACCGGTTGAACCCGTTTCAGGGAGGGGGGAACGATGATCGACAAGGAGCTGCTGGAGATACTCGCGTGCCCGGCCTGCAAGGCGGAGGTGAAGCTCGAAGGGGAGAAGATCGTCTGCCTCGGCTGCGGGCGCCGCTACCCGATCCGCGACGGCATCCCGATCATGCTGGTCGACGAGGCGGAGACGCCCGGCGCCAAGGAGGGATGAGGTGCCTGCGGCGCCGACTGCCCGGCCCGCGGGCGAAGCCGCGCCCGTGCTGTTCGTCACCATCAACATGGAGCTCGGCGGGACCGAGCGCCAGCTCTGCGAACTGGCGGCCGGGCTCGATCGCCGGCGCTTCGCCCCGCGCGTATGCTGCCTGCGCGGCGGGGGGCCGCTCGCCGATACCCTCGCCGCCGCGGGCGTTCCGCTCACCGTCCTCGCCCCGCGCGCCCGTGGCCGCGCCGGACGGGCGCGGCCGTGGCGGGTCTTTCTGCCGCAGATCCTCGCCCTCTCGAACCTGATGCGGCGGGAACGCATCGCGATCGTCCACGGGCTGCTGCCGGCCGCCCTGGTGACGGCGGGGTTCGCCGCCCGCCGGGCGGGGGTGCCGGTCCTCGTGACGGGGAGAAGGGGGCTCGGGCGCTACAAGGAGGGGCGGCCCCTCCTCCGGTTTCTGGAGAATCTGGTGAATCGCTGGGCCGACGCGATCGTCCCCAACTCCGAGGCGGTCCTCCGGGACGTCCTCGCCCGGGAGCGGATCGTTCCGGAACGGCTCCGCGTCATCTACAACGGGGTGCGGATCCCCTCCTCCCCGCCGCGAGTCGGGCGGCGGGAGATCGCCGGGCGGGAGATCCGGGGGCCGGTGGTCTGCCTCGTCGCGAATTTCTTTCCCTACAAGGGGCACCTGGATTTTCTCGAGGCGGCGCGGATCGTGCTGGGCTCCTTCCCCGAGACCCGGTTCGTGCTCGTGGGCGACGGGAGGTTGCGGCAGGCGGTCGAGCGCAGGGCGGCCGAGCCGGACCTCCGCGGGCGCGTCGTTCTCCTCGGTTCCCGCATGGACAGCGGGGAGATCATGGCCTCTGCGGACGTGCTCGCGCTCGCCTCGCACCAGGAGGGGTTTCCGAACGTCGTCCTCGAGGCGATGGCGCGGGCGAAACCGGTGGTCGCGACGCGGGTCGGGGGGGTCCCCGAGGCGGTGGAGGAGGGCGGCACCGGCCTCCTCGTCCCCCCCCGCGACCCGCCCGCGATGGCCGCCGCGCTCGTCCGGCTGATCGGGAACCCGGAGGAGGCCGCCGGGATGGGGCGGCGGGGGCTCGCCCGCGCGCGGACGCTGTTCAGCGTCGAGCGGATGGTCCTGGCGCACGAGGAACTGTACGGGGAGCTGCTGAAGCGGAAGACGTCGGACGGAAGTCGTCTCCCGAGAAACTAGAAACGAGGAACGGTATTCACGTGTGCGGAATCTGCGGGATCGTCTACGGCGACCGGGAGAGGGCGGTCGATCGCGCCACGCTCGAGGCGATGACGCGCCTGATGGCGCACCGCGGCCCCGACGGCGAGGGCTTTCACCTCGACGGCCCGGTGGGCCTCGGGCACCGGCGCCTGAGCGTCATCGACGTCGAGGGCGGCGTCCAGCCGATGACGAACGAGGACGGCACGCTCTGGCTGGTCTACAACGGGGAGATCTACAACTTCCGGGAGCTCACCGAGGAACTGAAGGCCGGCGGGCACCGCTTCCGCACCCGCTGCGACACGGAGGTGATCCTCCATCTGTACGAGGAGCATGGCACCGGGTGCCTGGAGCGGCTCCGCGGGATGTTCTCGTTCGCCCTCTGGGACGGGCGTCGTCGTCGTCTCTTCTGCGCCCGGGACCGTCTCGGCGTCAAGCCGTTCTTCTATCGGCACGCGGGGAGCGACTTCATCTTCGCCTCGGGCCCCGCGCCGATCCTCAGCCATCCCGGCGTCGAGCGCCGCGTAGACCTCGAGGCGCTCGACCTCTATTTGACCTACCAGTACGTCCCCGCGCCGTTCTCGATCTTCGCCCGGATGCACAAGCTCCCCCCCGCGCATTTCCTCGTGCTCGAGAACGGCAACGTCACGGTCGAGCGGTACTGGGAGGCGAACCCGGAGCGCCCCCTCGAGATCGGCTACGACGAGGCGCGGGCGCGCCTGCGTGATCTCCTCGTCGAGGCGACCCGCCTCCGGCTCGTCAGCGACGTGCCGCTGGGGGCGTTTCTGAGCGGGGGGATCGACTCGAGCATCGTGGTCGCCCTGATGAGCCGGGAGGGGGGCGCGCAGGTCAAGACCTTCTCGATCGGCTTCGACGACGAGCGCTACAACGAGCTCCCCTACGCCCGGATGGTCGCGAAGCGGTACGGCACCGACCACCATGAGCTCATCGTGAAACCCGACGCCGTCGGCCTCCTCCCGAAGCTTGTCCGGCACTACGGCGAGCCGTTCGCGGACTCCTCCGCGCTCCCGACCTACCACGTCGCCAGGATGAGCCGCCGCGAGGTCACGGTGGCCTTGAACGGCGACGCGGGCGACGAGCTGTTCGCCGGCTACGACCGATACCGCGCCTTCTCCCTCGCCGGCCGGATGGGGGCCATACCGGGCGCCGCGCCGCTCGGACGGACGCTCGCCCGGTTTCTCGCCGGCGCACCGCGCGACAGCCTCCGGGACCGCGCGCGGCGGTTCGCCGAGTCGTTCGGCCTCCCGGGGCCCGCCCGGTACCTGCGCTATGTGGCCTACTTCGGAGAGGAGGAGAAGGCCCGACTCTACGCGCCGCGGTTCCGGGAGGCGGCGGGCGCCTTCGACGCCCCCGGCCAGATTCGCCGTATCTACGAGGCGTGCCGGATACACGACGAGACCGCCCGGCTCCTCTTCACCGACCTGTGCAGCTACCTCCCCGGCGATCTCCTGGTGAAGGTGGACATCGCCACGATGGCGGTCTCCCTCGAGGCCCGGTCCCCGTTCCTCGACCATCGCCTCGTCGAATTCGCCGCCGCGCTCCCCACGCGGTGGAAAATCTCGGGCGGGGAGGGGAAGCGGATCCTCCGTGACGCCTGCGCGGATCTGCTGCCTGGGGAGATCCTCCGCCGCGGGAAGCAGGGATTCGGCGTTCCGATCAGCCGCTGGTTCCGCGGCGAGCTCGGCGAATATCTCCGGGAGATTCTGCTCGACCCCTCCAGCCTCGGGCGCGGCTACTTCGATCCGGCCCGCGTGCGGGAGCTTGTCGACCATCACCAGCGCGGGTTCCGCGACCACAGCTACCGGCTCTGGGCCCTCCTGGCGCTCGAGCTGTGGCACCGCGAGTTCATCGACGGCGGGGGGGGCGCGTGAACCCCCGCCCGGCCAGGATCCTCCGGATCATCACCCGTTTGAATATCGGGGGCCCGTCGATCAACGCCATCGCACTGAGCGCCGGCCTCCCCCGGGACAGGTTCGAGACCGTGCTCGTCTGCGGCCGGCCGGGCGTGGCGGAGGGGAACCTGGCGTCCCGGGCGCGGGAGCGCGGGATACGGCTGATCGAGATCCGCTCCCTGCGGCGCGATCCCTCGCCCGTGGCGGACGCCGCCGCGCTGGCCCGGCTCATCGAGATCGTCCGCCGCGAGAGGCCCGACATCGTCCACACGCATCTCGCCAAGGCCGGCGCGCTCGGCCGCATTGCCGCGAAAACCGTCCCGGGCATCCGGACCGTCCACACCTTCCACGGGCACGTCTTCAGCGGCTACTTCACCCCCGCACGCACGCGAATCTTCCTCGCCGTCGAACGGCTGCTGGCGCGTGGCACGGACAAGATCATCGCCCTCTCGGAGGCCCAGCGGGCCGAGCTCGTCGGCGCCTGCCGCATCGGCCGACCCGGGCAGTACGCGGTCATTCCGCTGGGGCTCGACCTCGAACGGTTCGCGGCGAGCCGGGCCCTCCGGGGCTCCCTGCGCAGGGAGCTCGGCCTGGAGCCGGAGGCGTCCGTGATCACGCTGGCGGGGCGCCTTGCGCCGGTCAAGGACCACCGTCTCTTTCTCGCCGCGGCGCGCCTCGTCCTCGCGGCGCGGCCGCGGGCGGTCTTCCTCGTCGTCGGCGACGGCGAGGAGCGGCCGTCGCTCGAGCGGGAGGCGCGCACGAGCGGGCTCGCGGACGCGGTGCGGTTCACCGGCTGGCGCGACGACCTCGACCGCGTCTACGCGGACTCCGACCTGGTGGTCCTCACCTCGCGGAACGAGGGGACGCCGGTCAGCCTGATCGAGGCGTCCGCGGCGGGGCGCCCGATCGTCGCGACGGCGGTCGGCGGCGTCGGGGACGTCGTGCGGGACGGCGGGAGCGGCCTCCTCGCCGCCGGCCGCGACCCGGCGGAGATCGCCGCCCTGATCCTGCGGCTCCTCGACGACCCCGCGCGCGCGGCCGCGATGGGGGAGGAGGGGAGGAGGTTCGTCCTCGAGCGGTTCACGAGCGCGAGGCTCGTCCGCGACGTTGGGGAGCTGTACGGGCGCCTCCTGGAGGAAGGGGGTGCGGGGTGAGCGAAACGGAGACGGCGTTCGAGTTCGGGCGGAACTGGGAGCGGTTCGTCGCGCGCGCCCTCGACGACGGGCGGATCGACATCGCGCGCCGGCATATCCTGGAGTTCCTCGAACTGCCGGACCTCCGCGGCCGTTCGTTCATCGACGTCGGGTGCGGGAGCGGGCTCTCCTCGCGCGCCGCCCTCGACGCGGGGGCGGCGAGGATCATAAGCTTCGATTGCGATCCCGATTCGGTGCGCGCAACCGAACGGGTGCGGGAAATGAGCGGGAACCCGCCGCACTGGGCCGTGGTGCGCGGCTCCGTCCTCGACGACGCGTTCATCGCCTCGCTCGGCCGCGCGGATATCGTCTACGCCTGGGGGGTGCTCCACCACACCGGCCGGATGTGGGACGCCGTCGAGCGCGCATCCCGGCTCGTCGCCGACGGCGGGCTGTTCTACCTCGCGCTCTACACCACGACCCCGCAGTCGACGCACTGGGTACGGGTGAAGAAACGGTATAACGCGGCCTCGCCGGCGCGCAGGCGGCTCATGGAGGCCGCGTATTTCCTGCGCCACACCTGCGCGTCCAACCTTGTGCGCGGGAAAAGCCCCCTCGCCTTCATCCGACACTACCGGAGGTCGCGCGGGATGTCGTACCTGACGGACGTGCGGGACTGGCTGGGGGGGTGGCCGTACGAGGATGCGGAGATCGGGGAGGTGCTGCATTTCTGCAACAGGAAACTCGGCCTCGAGCTGCGCAACATCCGGACCGGCGAGGCCAATACCGAGTACCTGTTCAAAGGCTCCATGGCGGAAGGATAGGATCGAAATGGCGACAGGGGCGGTGCGCGCGTTGTGCCTGGGGCTGCTGATCGTCTTCGCGACGCTCCCCGCGCTCGTCTGCTACCGAACGCTCCCCGGCCGGGATTCAGGCGGGGCGCTCTACGCGGGGTGGCGGATCCTCCAGGGGGACGTTCTCTACCGGGACGCGTGGGACCACAAGGCGCCCGCGATCTATTGCATCAACGCGCTCGGCCTCCTCCTCGGCGGGGGCTCGACCTGGGGCGTCGCGGGCCTCGAGCTGCTCCTCCTCCTCGCGGCGGCGATGCTGGGCTGGTCCGCGCTCCGGGATGCGTTCGGCGCGGCGCCGGCGTTCTTCGCCACGGTCGCGTGGATCTTCACCCTCTCCCTCGTGCACGACGGCGGAAACCTCCCCGAGGGGTACGCGCTCCCGCTGCAGTTCGCGGCGCTGTATCTTTTCGCCCGATCAGACCCCGCGGCCGGCTTCTCGGCGAGGGGAATGCTGATCGGCGCGTCGGGCGGCCTCGCCTTCTGCATCAGGCCGAACCTCGCGGGGATCTGGTGCGCGATCCTCCTCTGCGTCGCGCTGCGCGCGTTTCGACGGGGACGGGTGCGCCCGGGCGCCGCCGCGGCCGTTCTGGCCGGCGGGGCGCTGACGCTCCTCCCGTTCGCCCTCTGTCTGGCCGCCCGCGGCGCGCTCCCCGACGCGCTGGAGGCGGTCTTCGTCTACAACCGCGCGTACGCGGCCGCGACGATGCGCGACCGTCTCGCGGCGCTCGCCAGGGGGTGGCGACTGATGCGGGTGTCGGGGCTGTCCCTCACCGCGCTGCTGGGCTGGTGCGGCGGGTGCGTGTTCCTGCGCGGCGGCGGGGCGGGGGAGGGGACGCGGGGCGCGCTCGTGCAGTGCGCGGTCGTCGCCTTTCCGATCGAACTCGCGGCCGCGTCCGTCTCGGGGCGCGCGTATCCGCACTACTACATGGCGTGGCTGCCTGTCTTCGCGGTGCTCTCCGGCTTCCTCGCCTACGCCGTGCTCCGCGCCATCCCCCTCCGGTTCGCCGCCTCGGGCGGGGAGGCGGCCGGCGCGTACCGCGTCCGGGGCCTCGCGCTTTTCGCCCTCCTCGCGGTGATGGCGGGCGGGCCGGTCCATGCGCCGGCGCGGCGGATCGCCCTGTTTCGTTCCGCGCCGGAGACGGCGGCGAAGAGGACGGCGGTCGACTACCTGCGCACGCACACCGGGCCGGATGAGACGGTGCTCGTCTGGGGAGCGGAGCCGTCGGTCAATTTCCTCTCGAGGAGGAAATCGCCCTCCAGATATTCGTTCCAGTACCCGCTGTATACGAACGGGTACCGGAACGCGGCGGCGGCGGCGGAGACGTTCCTGGCCGAGCTCTCCTCCCGCCCCCCGGCGGTCGTCATCGACACCTCCGCCACCAATCTCCTGGTCCCCCCCCTTGACCCGGCGTCGAGGAGGAGACGGCGCCTGCCGTCCGCCTTCGATCCCCTCCCTCCCGCAATGGGGAATCTGTTCGACCTCCTCGCCGCCCGGTATCGCCGCGTGGACGGCACGGGGGTACTGCACTGGGCGGTCTACCGGCAGGCGGGGCGCTGAAGCGTTCCGCGTCGCCCCTCCGGCGCGCGCGATCGGTATTTACACGGGGCGCTTCGGCCGTTACACTGGTGCCGCGATGTGGGCCGCCGTCTACCTTTACCTGTTCGTCTCCGCGCTCTTTTTGAGCCTGCTCCTCACGCCGCTCGCGCGGCGCGCGGCGCTCCGGGCCGGGATGGTGGACGTCCCCGGCGCGAGGAAGGCGCACCGCAGGCCGACGCCCCTCCTCGGCGGCCTCGCGATCTTCGCCGCCGTCGCCCTCGTCATCCTCCTCAACGCCGCCCTCGCCTTTCTCGCCTCCCGCGGCGGCCCGCTCGCGGCGCGGGTCCCCGCCGGCCTCTCGCCGTACCTCGCGGGCGCCCTCTCGGCCTTCCCGAGGCTGGCGGCGATCCTCCTCGGCGGACTCATCGTCCTCCTGCTCGGCATCCGCGACGACGCGGTCGACCTCCCGCCCGGCCGCAAGCTTCTCGGGCAGCTGTTCGTGGCGGTCTCGATGGCCGCCCTCGGCGTGCGTATCACCCTCTTCATCCCGAGCGCTTTCGTCGGGGCGGTCGTCACGGTCGCCTGGATCGTAGTCGTCGTCAACTCGTTCAACCTGCTCGACAACATGGACGGCCTCTGCGCGGGCGTCGCCCTCATCGCCTCGGCCCTGATGGGCGGCATCTCCGCGCTCAACGGCAACTGCTTCATCGCCTCCCTGTTCGCCGTTCTGGCCGGGGCGCTCCTCGGTTTCCTGCGCTACAACTTCCCCCCCGCCTCGATCTTCATGGGGGACGCGGGGAGCATGTGCATCGGCTACCTGATCGCCGTGCTGAGCGTGATGCAGACCTGGTACCGGCCCGCCGAGGCCGGCCCGCTCGCCGTGGCGATGCCGCTCGTCATCCTCGCCGTCCCCCTCTACGACACCCTGTCGGTCGTCGGCATCCGTCTCTCGCGCGGGGAGAGCATCTTCCGGGCCGACCGCCGCCACTTCTCGCACCGCCTCGTCAAGCTCGGGATGAGCGCGCGGGGGGCGGTCCTCTTCGTCTGGCTCGTCTCCCTCTGCACCGGGCTCTCCGCCTTCTTCCTGCCGCGCGTCGGCTGGAGGGGCGGGGCCGTCGTCTTCGTCCAGGTCGCCATGGTCGTCTCCGTGATCGCCATCCTCGAGTATTTTGGCGCGGGGAAAAACGGGAACCGGCATGAAGGCGGATAGAACGGCGCCGTATGACGCCTGGCTGCACTGGTACCTGTCCGAGCGGTGCACCCTCAACTGCGACTTCTGCAGCTACGTCCCCCCGAGCGGCCTGCCGAAGCCCGTGGCCCCGGTGACGGTGATCGACATACCCGCCCTCCTGCGCACGCTCGAACGCGCCGGCAGGGTCTTCAAGATAAGCTTCACCGGCGCGGGCGAGCCTTTCCTGGTGCCGAACATCGTGGAGGCGTGCCGACGGCTCACGGAGCGGCACTACGTCGAATTCGTCACCAACCTGACCCCCCCCGCGGTCGAGCGATTCGCCTGCACGATCGATCCGGCGCGGGTCACCGTCATCCACGCCTCCCTGCACAGCGCGGCGCTCGAACAACGCGGCCTGCTGGAGACCTACATCCGCCACTTCCTGCTGCTGAAGGAGAACGGGTTCGCCCTCAGGTGCGCGGAGCTGGCGCATCCGGCGCTGCTGCGGGGGGTCCCCGCGCTGCGCTCCCGACTCGGGGCGCGGGGGATCGAACTGTCCTTCTTCCCGTTCTTCGGATCGTACCGCGGGAAACGGTACCCGAACGCCTTCAGCGCCGGGGAGCTGGCGGTGTTCGGCCTCGGCCCCGACGACCTGCGCATCTTCTCCCCCGACGGGCGGTTGTGCAACGCGGGGTACAACGTCGCCGTGGTCAGGGAGAACGGCGAGATCCGGCCGTGCGACGCGCTCGGGGAGCGGCTTGGGAACATCTACTCGGGCATCCGCTTCAGGAGGGGGCTGCTGCGCTGCCCGTTCGGCAGGTGCGTCTGCCCGCTGGATGTGTACGACCCGCGCCTGTTCGCCGCGGCGAAGGAGGCGCACTCCTCGGCGCCACTGGGCGCCCTGCGCGCGTGGGCGGCGGGAAGAGGCGCGGCGATGCGGGACCTGCTCCCCCATGCCGTGAAGCGAGGCGCGCGCCGCGTCGTGCCGGAGCCGGTTCTGGCGTTCCGGCGCCGCTGGCGGGCGCGGAGGCGAGCGGGGGGCGCGGGTGCATAATCCCCGTCTCGAGGCGAACCGGTTTCTCGACGCGGCGCGCGTCGCCGCGGCGCTCCTGCTCGGGGGGCTGCTCGTCGTCCGTCTCCTCTGGACGGGCGTGACCTATCCCGAGAGCGACGCGTTCGTCTCCATCGCGGCCCTCGCGCTACTCGCGGCGCTGCTCGCGGCGGTCGGCTGCGCGGGGGGGGAGTGGCGGCTGCGCGCCTCCGCGGACGGGGGCGCCTTCCTCTACCTGCTCGTGCTCGTCGCCCTCTCCATCGCCGCCCCGCGCCGCTGGCTGGCGCGGGGCGTCCTCCTGCAGGCCGCCGCCTGCACCGCCGCCTACCTCGTCGCCGCCGACGCCGCCGTCTCCCGCCGCGCGCGCCTCCTCCTCTGCGCCGCCTTCATAACCGGGACGTTGGCCGTCGCCCTCTACGGCCTCTACCAGCATTTTCAAGGATTCGAGGAGACGCGCCTGGCGTTCGCCGCGGCGGGGGGCGCGCGGGCGGACCAGGACTCCGCGTTCGCGATCCGTCTGCGTTCCGGGGCGGTCTTCTCGACCTTCTTCTACCCGAACGCGCTCGCGGGGTTTCTCGTCGTGGCGATCCCGTTCGCGGCCTCGATCCCCCTGCTGCGGAGGGAGGATGCGTCGCCGGTCGTATCCGCCGGCTGCCTCGGCCTCCTCGCCGCGGCGACGGCGGCGTGGGGTTTCCTCCCCGGCCTCCGCGGGAAGCCGCTTCTTTTCGCGGGGCTCTTCCTCGCCGCCTCCGCCCTCGCCGCGTGCGTGCGCGTTGCGGAGCTGCGGGCGGGAAGGCTTTTGCGCGCCTTCCTCCTGCTTTCCCCGGCGGCCCTGGCCGTGTGGGCCATCCTCCTCACCGACTCCGAGGGGGCCTGGCTCTCCCTCGCGGCCGCCTGCGCGTTGGGGGCGCTCCTCCTCTCCGGGCGTCTCATCGCCGCCGGGGCGCTGTTTCTCGCCGTCGCCGTCCTCTTCGCCGCGCTCCTGCTCACGGGGACGCTCCCGGACGGTTTGGCGCGGAGTCTCGACGTGCGCATGGACTACTGGCGCGCGGCGGCGGCGATCTGGCGGGAGCACCCGCTCGCGGGGCTGGGGCCCGGGACGTTCGCGGGGGCCTATCCCGCCTACAGGCTTCCCGGATCCGAGGAGGGGCGGATGGCGCACAGCGCCTACCTCGGTCTCGCGGCGGAGACCGGCGCCGCGGGGCTCGCCGCGTTCCTCGCGATGGCGGGGGCGTGGCTCGTCTCCCTGCACGCGGGGGCCCGGAAGGGAGAGCCGCTCGCCGCGGCCGCCTTCGTGGCGGTCTGCGCCTTCCTCATGCACAACGCCGGGGATGTGGGCCTTACGGTGCCGGGGACGACGTTCGCCCTCTGGTACCTCGCCGGTCTCGGGGCCGGCGCGGCGACGCGCCCGGGGGAGCGGAGACGGCTCTCGCGCGCGGCGGGGGTCTCCCTCGCGGCGCTGCTCCTCGCCGCCGCCGCGGGGGGCGTCGCGCCCCGGGCGCGCGCGGAGATCCGCCGCCTCGCCGCCGAACGTCTCGCCGGCGCGGGGAGGCGCGCGGAGGCGCTCGCGGAGATGGAGAAGGCGCTCCTGGCGGAGCCCGACAACGCCGACTACTGGCTGCGCAACGCCGCGCTGGAGGCGCACCGGGGAGGCGACAGGCACGCGCTTCCCTCCTACGCGCGCGCCGCCTCCCTCGGGAGGGGGATCCCGACATACCATCTTCAGCACGCGTTCTGCCTCTGGCGCCTGTCAAAAGCGGACGCCGATCCCCGACTCGCCGCCGCGGCGATCGCCGAGCTCCAGGAGGCGGTCCGGTGCAACCCGCACGATTTCGACTACCGCCTCCTGCTGGGGCACTGGCTCGAAATCACCGGACAGGGGGAGGCGTCTCTGATAGAATACCGTCGCGGCCTCGCCCTCGTCGAGACGGCGCGCGCGAAGCCGCACCGGACGCGCCGCCACGGCCCCGCGGCGATGGAGAGACTGCAGGCGGCAATCATCGCCAAGATCGAGGAGGCGGAGCGGGAGGCGGCGCCGCCTGCCGCGGAGGGGGAGAGATGAAGGTGCTGGTGCTGCACGGTCCCAACCTCCAGCTCCTGGGGGCGCGGGAGCCGGAGACGTACGGCGAGACGACCATCGAGGAGATCGACGCGCGGCTCAGGGCCGTCGCCGGGGAGGAGGGGCTCGAGATCGAGATCGTCCAGTCGAACCACGAAGGGGAGATCGTCGACCTGATCGGCCGCGCGCCGGGGCGCTATGACGCGCTCCTCATCAACCCCGCGGCGTACACCCACACGAGCGTGGCGATACGCGACGCGATCGCCTCCGTGCGCATCCCCGCCGTGGAGGTCCACCTCTCCAATATCCACGCCCGCGAGGAGTTCCGCCGCATCTCGCTCATCGCCCCGGTCGCCGTCGGCATGATCTGCGGCTTCGGCCCCGGCAGCTACTACCTCGGCCTTCGGGCCGTCGCCGGGCTGCTCAAGGGGCGCGGGAATGCCGACCGCTGACCGGCTCGTTCGGCTTCGGGCGCTGATGCGCGCGGAGGGGGTCGCCTCCCTCCTCGTCACCGACCTCCCCTCCATCCGCCACCTCGCCGGCTTCACGGGGAGCGCCGCGCGGCTCCTCGTCACGCCGCGGCGGGCCCACCTCGTCACCGATGGCCGCTACCGAATCCAGGCCGCCCGCGAGGCATTCCGGTGCCGCGTCGCCGTCGCCGCTCCCGGGAAGGCGTTCGAGGCGGTCGCCGACGCCCTGCGGCGGGACGGCGTGCGCACACTCTCGTTCGAACCCGACGCCATCACCTACGCCGACTGGCGCGCCCTGGCCCGCGCATGCGGGCGCCGCGTCCGCCTCGCGCCGGCCCCGCCGCTCGCCGCGCGGCTCCGCGCGGTCAAGGACCGCGCCGAGATCGCGCTCCTCCGGCGGCTCGCCCGGATGGCCGACGCGGTCCTGGCCGCCTGCCGCCCGCGCCTGAGGCCCGGGATGACGGAAGGCGAGATCGCCGCCCTTCTGGAGCGGGCGTCGCTCGACGCGGGGGCGGAGGAGGCGGCGTTCCGGCCGATCGTCGCCGCGGGGGCGCACGCGGCGATGCCGCACCACCGCCCGGGGGCCGGGACCGCGCGCCGCGGCGCGCCGCTCCTCATCGACTTCGGAACGAGGATGCGCGGGTACAATTCCGACTTGACGCGCACGTTCCATTTCGGTAAAGTCACCGCACGGTATGAGGGGGTCTACCGGACCGTTCTCGATGCGCAACGCGCTGCCCTGCAGGCAATAAGGCCGGGGGTGCGCGCGGGGGACGTGGACCGGGCGGCGCGCGACGTGATCGCCGCGGCGGGCCACGCCGCCTGCTTCGGGCACAGCCTCGGGCACGGGATAGGCCTCGAGGTCCACGAGGAGCCGCGCCTGGGGCCCGGGGTCGCCACGAAACTCGAGGCGGGGATGGTCTTCACCGTCGAGCCGGGGATCTATCTGCCCGGGTGGGGCGGCGTGCGGATCGAGGATATGGCGGCGGTCACCTCGACCGGCTGCGTCGTGCTCACCGGATCCGCCAGGGAACTGGGAGACAGCGTGCTATGAATATCAAGGAGATCAGGGAGATCGTGGGGATGATGAACGAGAACGAGATCACCGAGTTCGTGATCGAGCGGGAGGGGATCAAGCTGGCGATCCGGAAAAACCCCGGGGCGGGCGCCGCGCCCGCGATCGTCCAGACGGCGATCCCCGCCGCGGCGGCCTCCCCGTCCGCGGCGCCGCCCGCGAAGGAGGAACCCGCGGGGGTCTACATCGTGTCGCCGATGGTGGGCACCTTCTACTCCGCGGCCTCCCCCGACTCCCCCCCGTTCGTCGAGGTCGGCGCCGAGGTGCACGAGGAGACCGTCGTCTGCATCATCGAGGCGATGAAGGTGATGAACGAGATCAAGGCCGAACGGAAGGGGAGGATAGTCGAAATCCTCGCGGAGAACGGGGAGGCCGTCGAGTTCGGGAAGCAGCTCTTCAGGATCGGGTAGGGCGGAGGACGGGGGATGTTCCAGAAGATCCTGGTGGCCAACCGCGGGGAGATCGCCCTGCGCGTCATCCGCGCCTGCAAGGAGCTGGGGGTGCGCACCGTCGCGGTCTACTCCGACGTCGACGTCAACTCCCTGCACGTCCGGATGGCCGACGAGGCGATCTGCATCGGCCCGGCTTCCAGCGCCAAGAGCTACCTCAACATCGCCGCGATCATCAGCGCGGCGGAGATCGCCGACGTGGAGGCGATCCACCCCGGCTACGGTTTTCTCGCGGAGAACCCGCACTTCGCCGAGATCTGCGAGAGCTGCGGCATCCGGTTCATCGGCCCAAAGCCGGAGAATATCCGCCTGATGGGCGACAAGGTGCAGGCGCTGCGCGCCGCGCGGGCGGCGGGGATCGCGATCCTCCCCGGGAGCGAGAGGGCGTTGACCGACCGCGACGAGGCGCTCAAGGTGGCCAGGCGCATCGGCTACCCGGTGATGATCAAGGCGGTGGCCGGCGGCGGGGGGAGGGGGCTGCGGCTCGCCCACAACGATGTGAGTCTGGTCAACGCGTTCTTGACCGCCCAGACCGAGGCGGAGGCCGCCTTCGGGAATCCCGGGGTCTACATCGAGAAGCGCCTCGATCAGCCGCGCCACGTGGAGGTCCAGATCCTCGCCGACGCGCGGGGAACCGTGGTCCACCTGAACGAGCGCGACTGCAGCATCCAGCGGCGGCACCAGAAGCTGATCGAGGAGTCCCCCTCGCCGCGCCTCTCCCCGAAGCTCCGGGCGCGGATGGGGCGGGCCGCGGCGCGCCTGGCCGAGTCGATCGGCTACGTGAACGCCGGGACGGTGGAGTTTCTGCTCGATCGCAACGACGCCTACTATTTCCTCGAGATGAACACCCGCATCCAGGTCGAGCACCCGGTCACCGAGATCGTGGCGCAGGTCGACATCGTCAAGGAGCAGCTCCGCATCGCCACCGGCGATCCGCTGCGGATCTCGCAGGGCGAAGTCAAGGTTCACGGCCACGCCATCGAATGCCGGATCAACGCCGAGGACTGGGAGCGGGACTTCGCCCCGTGCCCGGGGAGGGTGACCGCCTACCGCGCCCCGGGCGGCCCCGGGGTGCGGGTGGACTCGCACGTCTGCGCCGGGTACGAGATCCCGTCGCAGTACGACTCGATGGTCGCGAAGCTGATCTGCGTCGGGCACACGCGCGAGAGCGCGATCGCCAGGATGCTGCGCGCCCTCGACGAGTACCAGATCGAGGGGGTCAAGACCACGATCCCCTGCCACCGCTTCATCATGAGCGACCCGCGCTTCCGCAAGGGGAGGTACTACACCGATTTCGTGGACGAGCTGATGGAGATCCAGCGGAAGAAACGGGGGTAGCCGCGCAGAGGGGGGTACCCGATGAGATTCGTCCGATCCGCGATACTGGTCGTCTTCACCGCCGCCGCGCTCTCGTTCGGCGCGATCCTGCTCTGGGCGTTTTTCGCCGACGCGGGCCTCGCCCCGATGCCGTTCGACCCGGCGGAGACCGTCGCGGCCCTCTTCCAGACGCCCTGGAACTGGCGCGCGGGGCTCGTCTTCCTGGCGGCGGGGGCGGCGGTCATCCTGCTGAAGATGCGCGAGATGCGCCGGGAGCAGTGCATCGCCTTCGACAACCCCAGCGGCGAGGTGGCGATCTCGATGGACGCGGTCGAGGAGTTCATCCGACGCGTCGGCGCGGGGTTCAACGGCGTCAAGAGCCTCGTGCCGAGGATCCACGCCGAGGCGGAGGGGATCGGCATCGCCGTGCGGATGGACGTCTGGTCGGGGGTCAACATACCCCGGCTGATCGAGGATATGCAGAACGCCATCAAGAACAAGGTCCAGGATTCGCTCGGGGTCAACGTGAGCGGGGTGAGCGTCAGCGTCGGCAGGATACTCGGCGACGCGGCCGAGACGGTCGAGGCCGACGACACGCTGGACTGAATCGGGAGGGGGCGGATGAAGAAGATAGGGATCCTCACCGGCGGGGGCGACTGCCCGGGCCTCAACCCGGTCATCGCGGGCGTCGTGCGCAGGGCGATGCGGGAGGGGTTCGAGGTGGCGGGGATACGCCGCGGCTGGAAGGGGATGCTCGAGTGCGACGAGATCCCGCTCGGGATCGAGGATGTCATCGGCATCGTGCGCGAGGGGGGGACCATCCTCAAGACCTCCCGCACGAACCCGTGCGCCAGCCCCGACCTGATGACGAAGGTCGTGGAGAACTTCCGGAAGATGAAGCTCCACGCCCTGGTCGCCGTCGGCGGGGACGACACGCTGGGGGCGGCGAAGAAGCTCTTCGACGCGGGGCTCTTCACGGTGGGGATCCCCAAGACGATCGACAACGACCTCTCGGGCACGGACCGCACCTTCGGCTTCGACACGGCCGTCAACACGGCGATGGAGGCGTGCGACCGTCTCGCCACGACGGCGGAGTCGCACGAGCGCGTGATGGTCGTCGAGATCATGGGCCGGCACGCGGGCTGGATGGCCCTCTGGGCCGGCCTCGCGGGCGGGGCGGCGTACATCCTCATCCCGGAGGCCAAAACCGACCTCGACGACCTCTGCCGCGTCCTGCGGGAGCGCCACGAGACCCGCTGCGACTTCAGCATCGTGGCCGTGGCGGAGGGGGCGGACCTCGGCGGCGACATGCATCTCCAGTGCGGCGAGAAGGACGCGTTCGGGCACGTTCGCCTCGGCGGCATCGGGGAACGGCTCGCCGCGGAGATCCAGAAGCGGACCGGCTACGAGACGCGGCACGTCGTCCTCGGACACCTCCAACGGGGCGGGAGGCCGACGGCGCTCGACCGGTTCATCGGCCTCCGGTTCGGGGCGCACGCGGTCGAGCTGGTCAAGGAGGGGCGGTTCGGCAGGATGGTCAGCCTCCAGGGGAACACGGTGACCTCCGTCCCCCTGGCGGACGCCGTGTCGAGATTGAAGACGGTGCCGCGGGAGCTCTATGAAGAAGCGCGCCTTTTCTTTGGCTAGCATGCGGGCCCGTGTCGAGGCGGAGCTCGGCGAGTCGGCCGCCCTCCTGCTGCGCCTCTCGAAGGAGGAGAGCGGCGCGCTCTGCCGGATGGCGGGGGCCGTCGCGGACCGTCTCCGGGAGGGGAGGGCGCTCCTCGTCTGCGGCAACGGCGGGAGCGCCGCGGACGCCCAGCACCTCGCCGGGGAGCTCGTCGGGCGGTTCATGCTCGAGCGCGCGCCGCTGCGCTGCCTCGCCCTCTCCTCCGACATCGCGGTCATCACCGCCGTCGGGAACGACTACGGCTTCGCGCACGTCTTCGCGCGGCAGGTCGCCGCGCACGGGCGGGAGGGGGACGTCCTGCTCCTCCTCTCGACGAGCGGGGTCTCGCCGAACCTCCTCGAGGCGGCGCGCGAGGCGCGGCGGAGGGGGATGTGCGTCCTGGCCCTGAGCGGGAGGGACGGGGGGCCGCTCGCCCGGGAGGCGGATCTGTGCATCACGGTCCCCTCGCGTAGTTCTCCGCGCATCCAGGAAGCCCACGCCGCGCTCGGCCACATCCTCTGCGGCCTCGTCGAGCAGGAGCTTTTCGGGAGCTGAGGCCGCGGCTTTGCGCATCCCGTCGGGCTGTGCAGTCCATGAAGACGAAGATCCGATCGAGGCGCGGGATGCGGGCCGAGGCGCGCCGCCTGAAGGCGGCGGGGAGGAAGATCGTCTTCACGAACGGCTGTTTCGACCTTTTGCACCTCGGCCACGCCCGTTACCTGGAAAAGGCCCGGGCGCTCGGCGATGTCCTTATCGTGGGCCTCAACAGCGACCGTTCCGTCCGGAGGCTCAAAGGGGCGGGGAGGCCGCTGGTGCCCGAGGCGGACAGGGCGGAGATGCTCGCCGCGCTCGAGGCGGTGGACTACGTGACGATCTTCGGCGAGGAGACCCCCGCGGCGCTCGTCGCGGAGATCCGGCCCGACGTCATCGTCAAGGGCGGGGACTACCGGCCGGAGGAGGTGGCGGGGGCCGAAACGGTCGCCGCGTCGGGCGGGAGGGTGGCCATCGTCCCGCTGGTGGAGGGGCGCTCCACCACCGGCCTCATCGCGAGGGCCGCGCGCCTCCGCACCCCGGGGAAGAAGCCGGTTCGATGAGACGGCGACCGCGCTCCCTCCCGCCCCGCGGGGCGCACGGTCCGGCGGACCAGAACGCGCGCCGCCCCCGCAACGGCCTCTACCTCGTCCTCGACCGCGATCTCCTCGGCGGCCGCGACGCGGCGGCGCTGCTCGAATCGCTCCTCGCCGCGGGCGTCGAGTGGGTCCAGTACCGCGACAAGCGCTCGGCGGACCGGGAGGTCGCCGCCGAACTGGGGCGGCTGGGGCCCCTCTGCCGCGCGGCGGGGGCGAAACTCATCGTGAACGACCGCGCGGCCCTCGCCGCCGCCGCCTGCGTGGACGGGGTGCATCTGGGCGCGTCGGATATGCCGGTCGTTGATGCGCGGCGGACCCTCGGGCCGGGGAAGCTGATCGGCGGGAGCGTCGACACGGTCGGGGAGGCGCTGCGCGCCGCGGCCGCGGGGGCCGATTATCTGGGCGCGGGGGCGGTCTTTCCGACCGCCACGAAAAAGGACGCGGCGGTCCTGGGTCTGGACGGCCTCGCAAGGATATGCCGGGCGGCGAAGATCCCCGTCGTGGCGATCGGCGGGATCGACCGGACCCGGGTCGCGGCGGCGCTCGCGGCGGGCGCGTCCGGAATCGCCGTCGCCTCCGCGGTGCTGCGCGCCGGCGATCCCGCCGCCGAGGCGCGGCTGCTCATCGAGGAGATCGGGAGGGCGCGGCGGGCGGGGGGGCGATGAAGAGACCGGTCAGGCAGATCGTCGAGGCCAGGAAGGGGAACCTCACCGCCGAGATGCGGGCGGTGGCCCGCCTCGAAAAAGTGGCGCCCGGATTCGTGCTGGAGTCGGTGGCGGCGGGGACCGTCGTGATCCCGCGGAACCGGCGGCACCGGCACGCCGGGCCGTGCGGCATCGGAACGGGCCTCCGGACCAAGGTGAACGCCAACCTCGGCACCTCCGCGGACGTGGCGGGTCTCGGCCTCGAAGTCGCGAAGCTCCGGGCGGCGGTCGGAGCCGGCGCCGACGCGGTGATGGATCTCTCCACCGGCGGCGACCTCGCGGCGATCAGGCGGAAAATCCTCGCCGCCAGCCGCCTGCCCGTCGGCACGGTGCCGGTCTACCAGGCCGCGGTGGGCAGGGCGCGGGCGGGCGGGGGGATCGCCTCGATGACCGAGGACGAGATCTTCGAGGCGATCGAGGAGCACGCCGCGGACGGGGTGGATTTCGTCACCGTCCACTGCGGCGTCACGCGCGCCGCCCTCGACCGTATGCGCCGGCAGGGGCGCCTGATGGACGTGGTGAGCCGCGGGGGCGCGTTCCTCGTGACATGGATGGTCGCCAACGACCGGGAGAACCCGCTCTGGCGCGACTTCGGCCGCCTCGTCGAGATCGCGGCGCGGTACGATCTGGCGCTCAGTCTCGGCGACGCGATGCGGCCCGGATGCATCGCCGATGCCAACGACCGGGCGCAGTTCCAGGAGCTGATCGCGCTCGGGGAGCTGCGGGCGCACGCGCACCGGGAGGGGGTGCAGACGATGATCGAGGGGCCCGGGCATGTGCCGATTCACCAGATCGAGGAGAACGTGAAGCTCGAAAAGGCGCTCTGCGGCGGCGCGCCGTTCTACGTCCTGGGGCCGCTCGTGACGGACGTGGCCCCGGGGTACGACCATATCGCCTGCGCGATCGGCGGCGCCGTCGCCGGGGCGGCAGGAGCGGACTTCCTCTGCTACGTGACCCCCGCCGAGCACCTCGGCCTCCCCGGTCCCGCGGATGTCCGCGAGGGGGTGATCGCCGCCCGGATCGCCGCGCACGCCGCGGACCTCGCCAAGGGGGTCCCCGGGGCGGCGCAGTGGGACCTGGAGATGGCGCGGCGGCGGAAGCGGCGGGACTGGGACGGGATGCTCCGGCTCGCGTTGGATCCGGCGAGGGCGCGCCTGATCCGGAAGGCCAGCCCGCCGCGCCTCGCCGACGTCTGCACGATGTGCGGGGAGTTTTGCGCGATAAAAACGGTTGAAAAGTATCTCGGGAAAGGGTGAGAATACGCGCGGCGCAACGGAAAGGACGTGCAGATGAGCATCCTCGTGGTCGGTTCGGTGGCGCTGGACACCGTGGAGACGCCGTTCGGCAGGAGGGAGCGGGCGCTGGGCGGCTCCGCCACCTTCTTCTCCGTCTCGGCGAGTTTCTTCGCCCCGGTGAACCTCGTGGCCGTGGTGGGGAAGGACTTCCCGAAGGAGCACGTCGAGTTCCTCAAGTCACGCAAGATCAACACGCGCGGCCTGAAGGTCCTCGACGGAGAGACGTTCCACTGGATCGGGTCGTACAAGTACGACATGAACGAGGCGATCACCCACTCGACCTGCCTGAACGTCTTCGAGCAGTTCAAGCCCGAGATCCCGAAGGAGTACCGCGGCAAAGGGTGCCTGTTCCTCGCGAACATCGACCCGGAGCTCCAGATGTCGGTGCTCGACCAGATGGAGAACCCGAAGCTCGTCGCCTGCGACACGATGAACTTCTGGATCCGGGGGAAGCGGGACGCGCTCGTCGCGCTCCTCAAAAAGGTCCAGATCGTGGTGCTGAACGAGGCGGAGGCGCGCCAGCTCACGGAGCAGCCCAACCTCGTGAAGGCGGCCAAGATCATAATGGCGTGGGGCCCGTCGAACGTGGTGATCAAGAAGGGGGAACACGGCGCGCTCCTCTTCGGCAAAGAGGGGATCTTCTCGGCGCCCGGTTTCCCGATGGAGGATATCGCGGACCCGACGGGGGCGGGAGACACCTTCGCGGGCGGGTTCATGGGGCACCTGGCGCGCGAGAAGAAGGCGGACTGGCAGACGCTCAGGCAGGCCACGATCTACGGCAGCGTGATGGCGTCGTTCAACGTCGAGGATTTCAGTCTCGACCGGATGCGGACGCTCACCGACAAGGAGATCGCCTACCGGTATCGCCAGTTCGTCACGCTGGCCTGCTTCGAGTAGGGGGGGGCGTCTTCCCCGTCTTCCCGTGCGGCGGCGGAGGCGGGGCGCGCCCGGGCCGCGGAGCCGCGGCAATCCTTTCCCCCGCGACCGGTGATTCCTTCTCCCCGTTGCGGGGAAGGGGGACGCCCGGAAACGCCGAGGTGCAGGTTGCCATCGGGACGTCCGCGGTGCTATACTGTGTCCGCTCTTCAGCGAGCGGGTGTAGCTCAGTGGTAGAGCTCCAGCTTCCCAAGCTGGCTATGAGGGTTCGATTCCCTTCACCCGCTCCAGCTCATGCCCGCCGGCATCGGTCGCGCGCAGACGCGGCGAAAAGGATCCACCGGTGAGATTCACGCACGTCAATATCATCGCGGCGGATTGGGACGCCCTCGCCCGGTTCTACGAGGATATCTTCGGCTGCGTCCGGATCCCGCCCGAGCGCCGGATCTCCGACCCGTGGCTCACGCGGGGGACCGGCGTGCCGGGGGCGAGTTTGCGCGGGCTGAAGCTGACGCTCCCGGGCTGCGGCGCAGACGGGCCGCTCCTGGAGATCTTCCAGTTCTCCGAGGAGGAGGAGAAGCACCCCCCGCGGGCGAACCGGCGGGGGTTCGGCCACCTCGCCTTCGAGGTCGAAGACGTCGCGGGCACGCTCGCACGGATCGTCGCGGGCGGCGGATCCGCGCTCGGGGAGGTGACCGCCCACGAGGACGAACGGGGGAGGTTCACCTTCGTCTTCGCGGCCGACCCCGAGGGGAACGTGGTCGAACTGACGAACTGGCGCCCGCGCGCCTCGTAGCGTCTTCGCCGCAATCCCCCGAATCCCCGCCGATCCCCGGTACCCCTTTCCCGCGCGGGCCGCGTATGCTAGAATGCCTAGTTCTCGAACGGTATCTCGAGGGGGGGGAGGTATGCCGATCAGCCGGAAGGACGTGGAGTACGTCGCGCGCCTCGCGCGCCTCCGCCTCTCCGAGGAGGAGAAGGAACGCCTCACCGTGCAACTCGGGGAGATCGTCGGCTACGTCGAGAAGCTGAACGAGCTCGACACGGCGGACGTGGAGCCGACCGCGCACGTCCTCCCGCTGCGGAACATAACCCGCCCGGACGAGGTGCGCCCCTGCCTGGACCGCGACGAGGCGCTGCGGCTCGCCCCGAAGGCGGGCGAGGGGTTCTTCAGGGTCCCGCAGATCATCGAATGAGGCGTGAACGGCCTGAACGGGAGCGTGGCGTGGAACTGACGGATCTGACGGTTTCGGAGGCGGCTGCGGCGGTGCGGAAACGGGACTGCTCCTCCCGCGAGCTCACCGCCGCCTGTCTCGCGCGCATCGCCGCGGCCGACGGCGCCGTCCATGCGTTCATCGAGCGCTGCGAGGAGAGCGCCCTGAAGGAGGCGGACGCCGCGGACAGGCGCCTCGCCTCCGGCGAGGCGCCCGGACGGATCGAGGGGGTCCCGATCGGCCTGAAGGACAACCTCTGCGTGGAGGGGAGGGTCGCCGGGTGCGCGTCGAAAAGCCTGGAGGGGTTCGCCGCCCCGTACACCGCCACCGCGGTCGAACGCCTCCGCCGCGAGGGGGCGGTGCTCCTCGGCCGGCTGAACATGGACGAGTTCGCGATGGGCTCCTCCACGGAGAACTCCTGCCACGGCGTGACGAGGAACCCGTGGGACACGGAGCGGGTGCCGGGGGGGTCGAGCGGCGGCGCGGCCGCGGCGGTCGCCGCCCGTGAAATCCCGGCCGCCCTCGGCTCCGACACGGGCGGCTCCGTCCGCCAGCCGGCGGCCTTCTGCGGCGTCGCGGGCCTCAAGCCCACCTACGGGCGCGTCTCCCGCTACGGTCTGATCGCCTTCGCCTCCTCCCTCGACCAGATCGGGCCTATCGCCCGAAGCGTGCGCGACATCGCCCTGCTCCTGGAGATCATCGGGGGGCGCGACCCGCGCGACTCGACCTCCGTCGACGTCCCCGTCGCCGGTCTCTCCGGCCAACTCGAGGCCGGCCTCGCGGGGATGCGCCTCGGCGTCCCGCGTGAGTACTTCATCGAGGGGATGGATGCGGAGGTGCGGGCGGCGGTCGAGGCCGCGATCGCCCGGATGCAGGCCCTCGGCGCCGAGACGGTGGAGCTGAACCTGCCCCACACCGGCTACGCCGTCGCCGCCCAGTACATCATCGCCACCGCCGAGGCGAGCTCGAACCTCGCCCGCTTCGACGGCGTCCTGTACGGGTACCGCGCCTCGCGCCCGGCGGACCTCCTCGAGATGTACGAGCGCACGAAGTCCGAGGGGTTCGGCGACGAGGTGAAGCGCCGGGTGATGCTCGGCACGCACGTCCTCAGCTCCGGCTACTACGACGCCTACTACCGTAAAGCCCAGAAGGCGCGCACGCTCATGAAGGAGGACTTCGAGAAGGCGTTCCAGCGATGCGACATGATCGCCACCCCGGTCACGCCGACGGCGGCGTTCAGGCTCGGGGAGAAGACGGCCGACCCGCTCCGGATGTACCTCTCGGACATCTTCACCATCTCCGCCAATCTGGCCGGCGTCCCCGCCCTCTCGATCCCCTGCGGCTTCACCTCCGGCGGCCTTCCGGTCGGCCTCCAGCTCCTCGGCCGCCCGTTCGGCGAGGCGGAGATCTTCAGGGCGGCGCACGCCTACGAGCGCGCCACGGAGTGGCACACGAGAAAGCCGCCGGTATGACGCGGCGGCGAACGACGATTCGATCGACGGCGCCCCCCGCCCGGGGCCCCGGATCGGCCGGAGAGGCGAAAGATGCCTGACTACGAGGCGGTCATAGGGCTCGAGGTGCACGTGCAGCTGAAGACCCGGTCCAAGGTCTTCTGCGGCTGCCCGGTCGCCTTCGGCCTGCCGCCCAACCAGGCGGTCTGCCCCGTCTGCCTCGGCCTGCCCGGCTCGCTCCCGGTGCTGAACGAGGAGGCGCTCCGGTGCGCGGTGTTGACGGGGATGATGCTGGGCTGCCGCGTCGCCCCGTTCAGCAAGTTCGACCGGAAGAACTACTTCTACCCCGACCTCCCCAAGAACTACCAGATCTCCCAGTACGACCTCCCGCTCTGTTCCGGCGGCTTTCTCGAGATCGAGGCGCCCGGGGGCCGGCGGCGCGTCGGCATCACCCGCGTCCACCTCGAGGAGGACGCGGGGAAGCTCATCCACTCCGAAACGCCCGGCGGGGACTCGTCCGTGGACTACAACCGGGCCGGCGTCCCGCTCCTCGAGATCGTCAGCGAGCCGGAGCTCGCCTCGCCCGAGGAGGCGTGCGCGTACCTGAAGGCCCTGAAGCTCTCGCTTCAGTACCTCGGCGTCTCGGACTGCGACATGGAGAAGGGGAGCCTCCGGTGCGATGCGAATGTCTCGATCCGCCCCCGCGGCGCCTCCGCGCTCGGCGTGAAGGTCGAGGTGAAGAATATGAACTCGTTCCGGGCGGTCGGGAAGGCGCTGGCGCACGAGATCGAGCGGCAGACGCGCCTCGTCGATGCGGGCGGACAGGTCGCGCAGGAGACGCGCCTCTGGGAGGCCGACCGCGAGGAGACGCGCCCGATGCGGAGCAAGGAGGAGGCCCACGACTACCGTTACTTCCCCGATCCGGATCTCCCCCCGGTCGTCCCCGGCGAGGCGTGGCTGCGCTCCCTCGCCGCGGCGCTGCCCGAGGCCCCCCTCGCGCGGCGCGACCGGTTCGTCGCCTCGTACCGCCTCTCCGCCTACGACGCGGATCTGCTCACCTCGGAGCGCGGCCTCGCGGACTACTTCGAGGCGACGGTGGCGGCCGGGGCGGCTCCGAAGGCGGCGGCGAACTTCATGATGGGGGAGATGCTGCGGGCGCTCAAGGAGGAGGGGATCGAGGCCTCCGCGTGCCGCGCGCGCCCGGAGGGCCTTGCCGAGCTGCTCACGCTCGTCGCATCGGGGAGCATCAGCGCCGCGACCGGCAAGAAGGTCTTCGCCGAGATGCGCAGGACCGGCGAGGGGGCGAAAAGAATCGTCGCCGCCGCCAACCTCGCCCAGATCAGCGACGAGCGGGAACTCGCCCGCATCGTCGACGAGACGATCGCCGCCAACCCGAACTCCGCCCGGGATTACCGGGCCGGCAAAACACAGGCGCTCGGCTTCCTGATGGGGCAGGCGATGAAGGCGACGAAGGGGAAGGGAAACCCGCAGCGAATGCGCGCCTTGCTGAAGGAGAGACTGGGGTAGCGGCGCCCCCGCCCGGCCGGGGGGGAGCGGGAGAAACCGGCGGGAGAAACCGGATGACGAGACGGCGGTTCCGTAGTACGCTTGCAGTTAGGCGCGCGTGTCCGCGAACGATCGGCCTATGAGATTCTTCTCCACGCAGATCAAGGTCAAGAAGCGCGACATCCCGGCCGGGCTCTGGATGAAGTGCAAGAGCTGCGGCGAGATGGTCACGCGCCAGGAGGTCGCGACCAACCTCCAGACCTGCCCGAAATGCGACTACCTCTACCCGCTCCCGGCGTGGCAGCGGATACGCAGCATCTTCGCCGAGGGGGAGTTCTTCGAGACGGACCCGGAGATGCGCCCCACCGACCCGCTCCGGTTCGTCGACACCCTCCCGTACCCGAAACGCCAGGCGATCGCCGAGAAGAAGGCGGGGATCCCGGAGGCGATCGTGACCGGCGTCGGGTCCCTCGCCGGGTACGGCACCGCCTTCGCGGCGATGGACTTCCCGTACATGGGGGGGAGCATGGGCTCGGTCGTCGGCGAGAAGATCACCCGGCTGACGGAGCTCGCCCTCCGGGTTCGTCTGCCCCTGATCATTGTCTCCGCCTCGGGCGGCGCCCGGATGCAGGAGGGGGCGCTCAGTTTGATGCAGCTCGTCAAGACCAGTGCCGCCCTCGCTCGGTTCGCCTCGGAGGGGCTCCCCTATATCTCGGTGATGACGAACCCGACCACCGGCGGGACCACCGCCTCGTTCGCCTCGCTCGGCGACATCATCATCGCGGAGCCGGGCGCCCTGATCGGGTTCGCGGGGCCGCGGGTCATCAAGCAGACGATCCAGCAGGAACTCCCCGAGGGGTTCCAGACCGCCGAGTTTCTGATCGCGCACGGGATGGTCGACATGATCGTCGGGCGCAGGGAGCTCAAGGGGGCGCTTGCCGAGCTCCTCGGGATGTTCGGCGCGCCCTCCTTCTCGCCTGCGATGGTGCCGCCGGACGCCCGGGGCAGCGGGGCGGCCGGGGAGGGGTGAGCGCTTCCGCGCCCCGCCGCATGCCCGGCGCGGCGGAGGCGTACCTCGCCTCCCTCGAGCGTTTCGGGATGCGTCCCGGCCTCGAGCGCATACGGCGCCTGCTCGCCGCCTGCGGCGAGCCGCAGCGCTCCTTCCAATGCATCCACGTCGCCGGGACGAACGGGAAAGGGTCCGTCTGCGCGATGACCGAGTCGGCGCTGCGCGCCGCCGGGCTGCGGACGGGTCTCTACACCTCCCCGCACCTGTTCTCCTTCAGGGAGAGGATCTGGCGCCTCGGCGAGCCGATAGGGGGGGAGGAGGCGGACGCGCTCGCGGAGGAGCTGATCCCCGCCGCGGAGCGGATCGCGGCGGGCCCCGCGGGGCCGCCCACCTGGTTCGAGTTTATGACCGCGATGGCCTTCCTCGGATTCAGTCGCGCGAAGGTCGACTACGCCGTCGTCGAGACCGGCCTCGGCGGGCGGCTCGACGCGACGCGTCCGATCGAGGCCCCGGTCTCCGCGATCGTCTCCGTCGGCCTGGAGCACACGGAGATCCTCGGCGGCACCGTCGCGGCGATCGCCGCCGAGAAGGCGGAGATCATCGCCGAGGGGGCGTCGGTCGTCTGCGGTGAGATGGGGGACGAGGCGTTCGATCCGATCCGGCGCCGGGCCGCGGAACGAGGCGCCGCCCTGCTCCGCGTGGGGGACGAGGTGCGCGTCTCCGTGCTCCGGGAGGGGCCGGAGGGGAGCGTCGTGGAGGTGCGCGGCCCGTGGGGGCGTTACGGCCCCCTTGCGCTCCCCCTCGCCGGGCGCCACCAGGCGGCCAACTGCGCCGTGGCGGTCGCCCTCGTCGAGGCGGTGCGGAGGCGGGGGGCGGCGGTCGCCCCGGAAACGGTCGCCCGCGGGATCGGGGCGACGCGGTGGCCGGGCCGGCTCGAGATCGTCCGCCGCCTTCCGCTGACCGTCGTCGATTGCGCGCACAATCCCGACGGCGCGCGCGCCGCCGCCGCCGCCCTCCGGCGTCTCTTCCCGGGGCTGCGGTGGGCCCTCGTGCTCGGGCTGCTCCGGGACAAGGACGCGGGGGGGGTCTGCGACGCCCTCGCCCCCCTCTCGACGGAGCTGTTCACGACCGCCGTGCCGAGCGCGCGCACCGCCGACGCGGCGGCGCTCGCCGCGCTGTGTCGGGCCCGGACCGGCAGGCGCGCCGCCGCCGCCGCGGGCCCCGCGGAGGCGCTGAGGCGCGCGGAACGCGCGGTGTCCTCGGGCGCGGCGGACGGGGTGCTCGTCGCCGGCTCCATCTATCTGGCCGCGGAGGCGATGAAGCTGACGAAAGGCGTACGGGGAGAGACCTGAGACGGGGGACGGCTTCTCGCGCACTTCGGCGGAGAATACGGGAGATACGGGACGTGGCCGAGTCGACGCTGACGATCAGAAACGGGCGCCTGATCCGGAACGGGGTGGCGCAGGCGGACTCCGTGGTCTGCGTCCGCGGGCGTGTCGTCACCTACGCGGGCCCGCCGGGAGGGGCCCCGCCGCCGTCCGGGAGGGCGATCGACGCGGGGGGGCGGTACGTCTGCCCCGGGTTCATCGATCTCCACGTGCACGGGGCCGCCGGGTGCGACTTCCTCTCGGCCGACCCCGCCGGGGTGCGGAACATCGCGGCGGCCCACGCCCGCCGCGGCAGCACCGCCCTCTTCGCGACGGTGCGGAGCGCCGCGCCGGAGGAGATGCGGCGGGCGGTCTCCCTCCTCGGGCAACTGATCCGCTCGGGCGGCGCCCCGGGCGTCGTCGGCATCCACCTCGAGGGGCCCTTCATCAACCCGGCGCGCGCGGGGGTGCACCCGCTCCGCTGGCTGCGCGCGCCCGATTTGGCCGCGCTCGACGCGCTCCTCGAGGGGGCGGAAGGCTGCCCCCTGATCGTCACCCTGGCCCCGGAGCTCCCCGGGGCGATGCGGCTCGTCGAGGCCGTCGCCGCGCGCGGGGCGGTCCCCGCGGCCGGGCATTCAGATGCGACGTTCGACGAGGCGTGCGCGGCGTTCTCGGGGGGCGTCCGTCTCGTCACGCACCTGTTCAACGCGATGAGCGGGATGCACCACCGCCGGCCCGGCCTCGCCGCCGCCGCCCTCGCGGACGGGCGCGTCGCGGCGGAGCTCGTCGCCGACGGCGTCCACGTCCACCCCGAGATGGCGAAGATGGCGTTCAGGCAGAAGGGGGGAGACGGCATCGTCCTCGTCACAGACTCCATGCAGGCCCTCGACGCGGAGGCGGAGATCTTCAGCATCGACGGGGAGGTCTTCTCGGTGCGCAACGGCGCCCCGGTGCGGGACGACGGGACGCTCTGCGGCTCCGTGCTCACGATGGGCGGGGCGCTGCGCAACGCGGCGCGATGGACCGGGAAGCGCCCGGAGGAGATCGCGGCGCTCGCCACGACGGTCCCGGCGCGGCTCGCGGGGCTCGCGGACCGGAAGGGGGCGCTCCTGCCCGGGATGGACGCGGATATCGCGATCTTCGACGAACGGTTCGACGTGCAGGCGGCGTTCGTCGGCGGGGCGCTCGTCTACGCGGCGGCGGGATTCGAAGCGGCGCACTAGGGGGGCGACGGCGATGTGCGGCATCGTCGGCTACATCGGCGGGAGGGACGCGCAACAGATCCTCCTGAGGGGGCTCTCCCGGCTCGAGTACCGCGGGTACGACTCCGCGGGGGTGGCGATACTCGACGGCGGAACAATCAGCGTCCGCAAGAAGGAGGGCCCCCTCGCGGGCCTCGCCGCCCTGCTCGGCGCCTCGCCGCTGGCCGGCCGCGTGGGCGTGGGGCACACCCGCTGGGCGACGCACGGGGAGCCGGACACGCCCAACGCACACCCGCACACCGACTGCACCGGCCGGATCGCCCTCGTGCACAACGGCATCATCGAGAACTACGCCGCGCTGCGGAAGGCGCTGCGGGAGGAGGGGCACCGGTTCGCCTCGGAGACCGACAGCGAGGTCCTCGTCCACCTCATCGAGAAGCGCTACGCCGGGGAGTTGCTGCCCGCCGTCCGGGAGGCGGTCGCGGAGGCGGAGGGCGCCTACGCCATCGCGGCGATCTCGGCGGACAGCCCCGGGGAGATCGTGGTCGCGCGCAAGGCCGGCCCGCTGGTGATCGGGCTCGGGGAGGGGGAACAGTTCGTCGCCTCCGACGTGCCGGCGATCCTGGAGTACACCGACCGCGTCGTCTATCTGGAGGACGGCGACCTCGCGCGCCTCACCCGAAACGGTATCGAGATCTTCGACGGCGCCCTCGCCCCGGTCTCCCGCACCCCGCACCGTGTCGAATGGACGATCGAGCAGGCGGAGAAGGGCGGCTTCGAAAAGTTCATGCTCAAGGAGATCCACGAGCAGCCCGAGGCGCTGCGGAACACCCTCATCGGGAGGATCCTCCCCGACAAGACCGGCGTCGTCCTCGAACTCCCCCGCGTCGACGAGGAGGCCATCCGGTCTCTGACCAAGATCTTCATCATCTCCTGCGGAACCGCCTGTTACGCCGGGATGGGCGGGCGCTACCTCCTCGAGCGGTACACCGATCTCGCCGTCGAGGTCGACTACTCGAGCGAGTTCCGTTACCGCAACCCGAGGCTCGACCGGAACACGCTCGTGGTGACGGTGAGCCAGTCCGGCGAGACCGCCGACACCCTCGCCAGCCTCAGGATGGCGAAGGAGCGGGGGTGCCGGATCGTCTCGATCGTGAACGTGATGGGGAGCAGCATCGATCGGGAGAGCGACGGGGTGCTCTACACGCGGGCGGGGCCCGAGATCGGCGTCGCCTCGACCAAGGCGTACACCGCCCAGCTCGCGGCGTTCGTCCTCCTGACCGTCCACGCCGGGAGGATCAGGGGGCAGATGGACGGCGAGGAGGCGCGGGGGATTTTGGCCGAGCTGGAGGCGCTGCCGGAAAAGGTGGCCCGGGCGCTGCGTCTGGAGGCGCAGATCCGAGAGATCGCCGCCAACTACGCCGGGGCGAGGAGCGCGTTCTACCTCGGGCGCGGGTTCAACTACCCGACCGCCCTCGAGGGGGCCCTGAAGCTGAAGGAGATCTCCTACCTCCACGCCGAGGGGTATCCGGCGGGCGAGATGAAGCACGGGCCGATCGCCCTCATCGACCGCGAATTCCCCGTCGTCTGCATCTGCACGAAGGGGGAGAACTATGGTAAGATGCTCTCCAACATAAAGGAGGTGGAGGCGCGGGGGGGGAGGATCATCGCGCTCGCCACCGAGGGCGATGACGCCCTGGCGGAGATCGCCGAGGAGTTGATCCAGGTCCCCCCGACGCGGGAGGAGTTGTCGCCCATCGTCAACGCCGTGCCGCTGCAGCTCCTGGCCTACCATATCGCCCGCGCCCGGGGCTGCGACATCGACAAGCCGAAGAACCTGGCCAAGAGCGTCACGGTCGAGTAGACCGCGGCGCCCGCCCGCCGTGCGTCCCATGCGCATCAGGATCCAATCGAAGATACTCGCCAGCTTCATGGCGATGGTCGCCCTGATCATCGCCCTGCTGCTCTTCACGCTCTTCTCGATCCGCATCATGGCCGACGGCACCCGCCGGCTGGTCTACGTGCAGAAGAAGTCGGGGCTCATCACCGACCTCCAGATGACGCTCGACCGGGCGGTCACGGCCCTCGGCGAGTATATGGTCTCGGGGAAGAAGTCGCGCCGGGCGACGTTCATCCAGCTGGTCCTCTTCTACACGAAGAACATCGAGGCGCTCGAGCGGTCCTCCCTCGCGGGCCCGGCGGGGAAAGGGACAGGCGACGCCCGCGAGCGCGCCGCCGTCGCCGCGCTCAAGGCCGAGATCGCCGTCATCGACCGGAACGCCCGCGAGATCCTCTCCCTCGTCGACAGGATAGAGCGGGCGCAGGGGCACCGCCTCATCCAGGATGTCGCCGCCTCGGTGAAGGACGCGCTCGAGAAGAAGGCGGAGGGGGGGGGCGGGGGCGCGCCGTCGCAGGAGCTCGCGATGCTCGGCGGGCTGCTCGGCGTCAGCACCCGCGACGCCCAGCGGCGCCTCGCGGAGCTGGAGGTGCTGAGCCGGACCATCTCGGAGTCCGAGTCGCGCCTGAAGGAGCTCTTGCTCCAGCTCGTCGAGGCGAAGGACCGGGCGCTCGAGAAGATCGCCGAGCTGCATGAGCTGGCCCAGCGGGAGGGGCTCCAGGCGATCGGGACGGCCACGCTCGCCGACCGGCGGGCGAGGAAGATCAGCCTCGTCGGCGGGGTGATCGTCCTCGCCTGCGGGCTGGTGTTGGCGCTCTACCTGTCGCGGTCGTTCTCGCGGCCGATCTCCGATCTCGACCGCGGGGCGCGTCTCATCGGCGAGGGGGACTTCGATCACCGGATGGTGTTGGACACCGGGGACGAGCTGCAGGACCTCGCCGAGCGTTTCAACACGATGGCAAAGAGACTGAAGGCGTCGTACGGCGAGCTCGAGGAGCGCGTCCGCGCACGGACGCGCGAGCTCGAGGCGTCGAACCTGCAGCTGCGCCGGCTCTTCAACGGCATCTCCGACGGCATCTCGGTCATCGACAGGGAATTCCGGATCGTCAACGTCAACGACGGCATCGCCGCCATGGTTGGACGTAACGGCGCGGAGCTTGTCGGCGGCACCTGCCACCGCGTCTACCGGGGGAGCGACAGCCCGTGCCCGGGCTGCCCCGTCGCCGAGACCTTCAGGTGCGGGACGACCTCCTCCGGGGAGGTCCGCTGGGACGTCCCCGGCGGCAAGGCGAGGGACGTGGAGATCTTCAGCTTCCCTCTCATCGAGGAGGAGGGGGCGGTGACGCACGTCATCGAGTACGCCAAGGACGTCAGCGAGAGGAAGGCGCTCGAGCGGAAGCTGTTCCAGTCGGCCAAGCTCGCCGGGATCGGCACCCTCGCCGCGGGCGTGGCGCACGAGATCCGCAACCCGCTGGGGATCATGAAGGCCTCGGCGGACATGATCAGACGGGGCAGCAAAGAGGGGGAGCAGAACTGGGAGCTCGCCGGTTTCCTGATGGAGGAGGTCGACCGTCTGAACCGCGTCGTGACGAGACTCCTCGACTTCGCGCGTCCCTCCGCGCCCAACAGCGCTCCGTGCGACCTCGCCGGGATCCTGGAGCGCGCGGTCGCCCTTGTCGGCCCGCAGCACCGTCTCCAGGACGTGGAGGTGGATCGCGCCTACGCCCCGGGGATCCCGCGCGTGCGCGCCGACGGGGAGCAGCTCTGCCAGGTCTTCCTGAACCTGATCTTGAACGCCGTGCAGGCGATGTCGGGGAAGGGGCGCCTCTCCCTCTCCACCGGAACGGGGGAGGGGGAGACGGTCGTGGCGAGCGTGGGCGACAGCGGCGGCGGCATCGTTGGGAAGGACCTGGAGCAGATCTTCGACCCGTTCTTCTCGACGAAGGAGGGCGGCGCGGGCCTCGGCCTCGCCATCGTCTACCGGATCGTGGAGGCGCACAAGGGGCGGATCGAGGTGAACAGCACGCCGGGCAAGGGGACCACCTTCACGGTGACGCTGCCGGCTGCCTGAGACGGGCGACAAGAGACGGGAGCCGAGGCGGTCGTCTGACGTCGGGGCAACCGGTTCCGCCGCGCAGGGCGCCGGCGGAAGAGAGGAGAGGATGAAGCGGCGGGTGCTGGTGGTGGACGACGAGCGGAACATGCTCCGGTTGGCGGAGATGATGCTGGGACGGGCCGGCTACGAGCCGCTCCTGGCCTCCAACGCCGCGGAGGCGATCGACCTCCTCGCCGCGCGGCGCGTGGACCTCGTGCTGACCGACCTCAAGATGCCGGGCGGGATGAGCGGGATCGACCTGCTCCGGGAGATGCGGCGCCGGGAGATTTCGACCCCGGTGGTCATCATGACCGCCTTCGGTACCATCAAGGGGGCCGTCGAGGCGATGCGGCACGGGGCGAGTGACTTCGTCCTCAAGCCGTTCGACGTCGAGAGCATCGAGACGGTCATCGCGAAGGTCTTCGAACTGGAGAAGGTGAAGCGGGAGAACGTCTACCTCAGGGAGGAGCTCGTCCGCGCCCGCGCGGCCCCCGAGATCGTGGGCGCGAGCGGGAGGATGCGCGCGATCCACTCCCTGATCGACCGTGTCGCCCCCACCGACGCCTCGGTGCTGCTCTTCGGCGAGACCGGCACGGGGAAGGAGCTCCTCGCGCGCTCGATCCATGAAAAAAGCGCGCGGCGGGAGGGGCTCTTCGTGGCGGTGAACTGCGCGGCGATCCCCGCTCCCCTCCTGGAGAGCGAGCTGTTCGGCCATGTGCGCGGGGCGTTCACCGGGGCGGCCGCGGAGCGGACCGGCAGGTTCGAGAAGGCGGACGGGGGCAGCATCTTCTTCGACGAGATCGGGGATATGGAGCCCGCGCTCCAGGCGAAGATACTCCGCGTCCTGCAGGAGAAGGAGTTCGAGAAGGTGGGGAGCAACGAGACGATCATCGTCAACGTGCGCGTGATCGCCGCCACGAACCGGGACCTCCGTCAGATGATCCGGGACCGTCTCTTCCGGGAGGATCTGTACTACCGTTTGAACGTCGTCAGCATCACGGTCCCGCCGCTCCGCGAGCGGACCGAGGATATCCCGGCGCTCGTGGAGCAGTTCGTCGCGAAATATTCGCGGGAGTGGGGCAAGGAGACCGCCCCGCCCCCGGCGGAGGTGCTGCGGGCCCTCGCCGCCTACCCGTGGCCCGGCAACGTCAGGGAGATGCAGAACGTCATCGAACGGGCGGTGGCGGTGAACAGCACCGGCAGGATCGGCCTCGAGGACCTCCCCCCCGAGATCGTCCGGGGCGCCGCCGCGACGCCGGAGGGGGGCGTTTCCCCCGCTCCGCCGCCGGGCCTCGACGGGGCGGTCGCCGCCCTCGAGCGGGAGCTGATCGAACAGGCGCTCCGCGATTCCAACGGGGTGAAGGCACGCGCGGCGAAGCTGCTGGGGATCAGCGAGCGGAACCTGTGGTACAAGCTGAAGAAATACGGTATCGTCTGACCCGTCACGGAGGGGTGCGGATGCATATGTCGGCGCGTGTGGCGGCGTTGCTGCTCGCGACCTCGGCCGCCGTCGGCCTCGGGGCCGAGGAGTCGCCGCGCCCGGCCGCCCCGTCCGCCGCCCCCCGGCGGCTCAGCCCCGCGGACGCGGAGTTCTGGCGGGAGCTCGCCCCGCGGCCGGCCGACCTCTGGGGGGAGACCACGGAGACGTTCAGGGGCTGGAACCTCGCCGCGGTCGCCGCGACCGCGGGGCTCGCGGGGGGGCTCGCCTTCCTCGACGCCGACATGCAGAAACCGTGGCGCGACGGCGACAGGCTGATCGGCGCCGACCTCTGCGACGTCGGCGACCTGGTCGGGCACCCGGGGGTCCAGGCCGGCGTGATGGGCCTCACCTACACGCTCGGCCAGGCGCTCGGCGACGAGACGCTCGCCAAAACCGGGAAGTCGATGGCGGAGACGATGATCTTCACCTCCCTCGCCACGGTCGCCCTCAAGGGGATCTTCAACCGCGAACGGCCCGACGGCGACGACCATATGTCGTTCCCCTCGTGGCACGCCTCCGCGACCTTCGGGAACGCCACCGTCCTCGCGGAGTACTACGGGTGGAAGGCGGCGGTCCCGGCGTACCTCGTCTCGGCGTTCGTCGCCTGGAGCCGGGTCGAGGACAACAAGCATTTCGTGAGCGACGTGGTGGCGGGCGCCGCCGTGGGCTGCATCTTCGGGCACGCGGTGTCGCGCTACAACCTCAGGGTCCATCCGGCCGTCTCGATCGAACCGGTGCTGCTGGATGAGGGGGCCGGCGTCCAGGCCCGCGCGCGGTTCTGACCTTCCGCGGCCGTTTCGCCGTTTGGAGGGTCGCTCGCACGGAGAGCGGCATGAACGGAGCATCGAGGCGGATCGCCTTTCTGGCCGCCGCGGGCATCTGCCTGCGCGCGACGGCGGCCTCCGCCTACATCGGGCCGGGCGCGGGGTTCGCCTTCCTCGGCTCGTTCGTCTTCATACTGGGGGGGATGCTCCTGGCGGTGGTCGCGCTGCTCACCCTCCCCGCGCGCATCCTCCTGGCGCGCCTGCGCGGCAGGAAGGCGTTCCGGAGGGCCGCGGCGGAGCGGGTCGTCATCGTCGGCCTCGACGGCCTCGACCCCGCCCTCGCGTCGGGGTGGATGCGGGAGGGGAAGCTGCCGAATCTCTCCGCCCTCGCCGCCGAGGGGTGCTTCTCCCCGCTGGCGACCTCGAATCCCCCGATCTCCCCGGTGGCGTGGTCGTCGTTCATCACCGGCTCGAACCCGGGCAAGCACAACGTATTCGATTTCCTGATGCCCGACCGGCGGAACTGCCTCCCCGCCCTCTCCTCCGCCTCGATCGAACCCACGCGGAGGACGCTGCGCCTCGGGCGGCTGCGGGTCCCCCTCGGGAAGCCGACCATCCGGCTCCTCCGGAAAGGGGTCCCGTTCTGGAGGATACTCGGGGAGCACGGGATCCGCAGCGTCGTGCTCAAGGTGCCGATCACCTTCCCCCCGGAGAGATTCCGCGGCATGCTCCTCTCCGGCCTCTGCGCGCCTGATCTCAAGGGCTCCCAGGGGACATTCGCCTTCTACACCACGGCCGACCCTCCCGCCGGCTCCGTCACCGGGGGCTGCCGCGTGCGCCTGGAGGGGGACGGTCCGGTGTTCGAGACGCGCATCTCCGGTCCCCGCGACCCGTACGGGAGGGGGTTCGATTTGTCGATCCCGATGCGGATCGAGGTCGATGCGGCGCGGGGGCTCGCCCGCCTGCGGATAGCCGGACGCTCGCACACGGTGCGGGCGGGGACGCTCTCGGACTGGATCCCTCTCGTCTTCCGCGCCCCGCTCGGCACGCGGGTCCGCGGCATCGCGCAGTTCTTCCTGAAACAGGTTGCCCCGCGCGTGGAGCTCTACCTCTCCCCCGTCAACATCGACCCCGAGAACCCGGCCCTCCCGGTGTCGCACCCGCGCGTCTACGCCTCGTACCTGGCCAAGGTCGTCGGCCCGTTCGCCACGCTGGGGCTCCCGCAGGACACCTGGGCGCTGAACGAGGGGATCCTCACCGACGATGCGTTCCTCCAGCAGGCGTACCGGATCCACGACAGGCTCGAAGAGATCTTCTTCCACTCCCTGAAGAGGATGCGGAGAGGGATGCTCTGCTGCGTCTTCGACACCACCGACGCCGTCCAGCACGAGTTCTGGCGCTACATGGCCGACGGCCACCCGGCGCTGAAGGGAGGGGAGCCCCCCCCCGGCCCCCCGGTGATCGAACAACTGTACCGGAGGATGGACGGCCTGATCGGGAGGGTGCGGGCGGCGCTGGGGCCGGATGACGTGTTGATGGTCGTCTCCGACCACGGCTTCACGCTGTTCAAACGCTGCGTGAACCTGAACCGGTGGCTGTTCGAGAACGGCTACCTCGCCCTCAAGGACGGCGCCTCGTCGTGCGGGGACTGGTTCGAGGGGGTCGACTGGGAGCGGACGAGGGCGTACGGGTTCGGCCTTTCGGGGCTCTACCTCAACCTGAAGGGGCGGGAGAGCCGGGGCACGGTGACGCCGTCGGAGGCGGGGGCGCTGAAGCGGGAGATCGCGGGGAGGCTCGCGGGGCTCAGGGACGTCGCGGGGGGCGCGGAGGCGGTCGCAGCGGTGTACGATACCGCCGCCGTCTACGCCGGCCCCTACGTCGAGAACGCCCCGGACCTCGTGGTGGGGTACGCGCCGGGGTTCCGCTGCTCGTGGGAATCGGTCACCGGCAGGGTCGGCGCGCAGGTCTTCTCGGACAACGACAAGGCGTGGAGCGCCGACCATTGCATCGACCACCGGTTCGTGCCGGGGGTCTTCTTCTGCAGCCGGCCGGCGGCGGCGGAGGCACCGCGCATCGTGGACATCGGCCCGACCGTGCTCGACCTGTTCGGCGTCGCGCCCCCCGCGCACATGGACGGCCGGCCGCTCGGCGTGGCGGGGAAAGGGATGCGGAACGGATGAACAGACGGAGAACGGCGACGGCGGCGGTGGCCGCGGCGCTCGTCTGCGCGTGCCTCCTCCCGGGCTGCGCGCCGCGGGATCGCTCCGGCGGGAAGCGGGTCGTCGTCCTCGCCTTCGACGGGATGGACCCCCGGATCGTGCGCGAGATGTTCGCCAAAGGCGGGCTGCCGAACATGAAAAGACTGTCGGAGACCGGCGGCTTCACCGAGCTCTGGTCGAGCGTCCCGCCGCAGAGCCCGGTCGCCTGGTCCAATTTCATCACCGGCAAGAACCCCGGGGGGCACGCCATCTTCGACTTCATCCACCGGGATCCCGCCACCTACCTGCCGTTCCTCTCCACCTCGGAGACGATCCCCCCGCGCCGCACGCTCGCCCTCGGCGACTACATCCTGCCCCTCTCCGCAGGGACCGTGCTCCTCAAGCGCGAGGGGAAGGCGTTCTGGGAGTACCTCGAGGAGGGCGGGATACCGGCGACGATCTTCAGGATCCCCTCCAACTTCCCCCCCGTCCCGGGCCGCGCGCAAAGCCTCTCCGGGATGGGAACGCCGGACCTGATGGGCACCTACGGGATCTACCAGTTCTTCACGAGCGACCCCGCCGACATCCCGAAGGACCCCTCGGGCGCCGAGTTCACGCTGGTCGAGCCCCGGGACGGCGCCGTGCGGGCGGAGATCGCGGGCCCCGCGAACTCCTACCGCAAGGAGGCGCCGCGGCTCTCCATCGCCTTCACCGCCTGGATCGACGAGGCGCACGGCGCCGCCAGGATCGATCTGCCCGGCGAAAGCCTGATCCTGCGGCAGGGGGAGTGGAGCGACTGGCTGGTCCTCGAGTTCAAGCCCCTCGCGCTGGCCCCGGCGGTGCGGGGGATCTGCCGCCTGTACCTGAAGGAGGTCCGGCCCCGATTCAGACTGTACGTCACTCCGATCAACATCGACCCGAAGGCCCCCGCACTCCCGATCGACACCCCCCGCGGCTACGCCGCCGGGGTGGCGGAGGCGGTCGGCTATTTCTACACGCAGGGGATGCCGGAGAACACGAAGACGCTCACCAACGACACCTTCACCATCGACGAGTTTTACACGCACTTCCGGATGGTTCTGGACGAGAACCACCGCCTCTTCGACCATATCTGGGAACGGTACCGCGACGGCCTCCTCTTCTACTACTACTCGAGCACCGACCTCGGCACGCACATCTTCTGGCACCTCCGCGACCCGAAGCATCCGATCCACAACGCGCAGGCGCGCGCGCGCCTCGGCGACGTGATCGAGGAGACCTACGCGGAGATGGACGGGGTGGTCGGGAAGGTGATGGCCGAGATCGGCGACGGCGCCACGCTCATCGTGATGTCGGACCACGGCTTCGCGCCGTTCTACGTCTCGTTCAATCTGAACGGCTGGCTGCGGGAGAACGGCTACCTGGTCCTGAGGGACGGGGCGGCGGAGGGGTCGCTCTTCACGAACGTGGACTGGCGGAAGACGCGCGCCTACGCCATCGGCCTGAACTCCCTCTACCTGAACCTGGCGGGGAGGGAGCGGGACGGGATCGTCGATCCGGGGGCGGAGCGGGACGCGCTCCTGCGGGAGCTCGCCGCGAAGCTGGAGGCGGTGCGGGACCCGGGGAACGGCTCGGCCGTGATCAAGCGGGTCTACCGCGCGGACGAGGTCTACTCGGGCGAGTATGCGGGGCGGGCCCCCGACCTTGTGGTCGGCTACGACTGGGGGTACCGGACCTCGTGGGAGAGCGCCCTGGGCGACGTGAAGGGGACGCTCCTCGCCACGAGCACCGAGGAGTGGAGCGGCGACCATTGCGGCGCGATGGAGGTCGTGCCGGGCATCCTCTTCTCGAACAAGAGGATCGCCCTCACGGATCCGCACCTCTACGATCTGACGCCGTCCATCCTCGCGGAGTTCGGGCTCCCGAAGCCCGCGGATATGATCGGCCGCAACGTCTTCGAACAGTGAGGGGTCGATCGGCGCCGCCGGGGGACGCAACGCGGCTCCTAGACGGAGGCGGAGCGTCGCGACGGACGCGGGCGACGGGGACAGACGAAACGATCCGCGAAGATCCGCGGCACGAGCAGGGGAGGCGCAGATGGCCAGGAAGGTGAGGATCGAGGAGGGGCTGTACGGGAAGATCGAGAAGGCCGCGGCCGCGGCGGGCTATCCGAACGTCGATGAGTTCGTGGTCCATCTTCTCGAGAAGGCCGTCGCCGGAGTCGGCGGCGGAGACGACGACGCGGAACGGGTGAAGGAGCGGCTCAGGGGGCTCGGGTACCTCTCATGATCAGTGCCGCGGGACAGGCGCTGACGCGCCTCTTCGATCTGATTCTCCTCCCGGCGAGGGGCGCCGCGCCGGTCTGGGGGATCGCCCTCGCCGCCCTCCTGACGGCCGCGGGCGTCCTCATCTCCTACCGGCTCGTCTCCGACCAGGATGCGATACGCCGCCTCAAGAAGCGCGTCCAGGGGCACCTCCTCGGCATCTACCTGTACCGGGACGACCCGCGCGCGATGCTCGGCTCCCTCGGCCGGGTCTGGTCAAACTCCATGCGGTACCTGGCATATTCCCTCGTCCCGTTCGCGGTCGCGTTCGTCCCCGTGGCGCTCGTCTGCCTGCAGCTCGATCTCCGCTACGCGCACCGTCCGCTTCGCCCGGGTGAACGCATGACCGTCTCCGTCGAGCTCGACCCAAGCGCCCCGCCCCCCGCGCTCTCCTCCACCGGCGGATTGCAGATCGAGACGGCGCCCCTGGCGATCGGCGGCACCGGGGAGACGAACTGGAGGGTGCGCGCGGTCGCGCAGGGCGCGCAGGCGGTCACGGTCGCCGTCGGCGAGGAGACGCTCGCCCTCCCCGTCGCGGTCGGCGGGGCGGCGCGGCCGCTCTGCCGCCGGCGGCTTCGGTCCCCCGTGCGGCAGGGGCTTCTCTGCCCCGCGGGCGATCCGATACCCCGCGGGAGCGCGGTGCGGGCGGTGCGGGTCTCCTACCCCCCCGAGCGGGTCCGCCTGGCGGGGATGCGCCTGCACTGGAGCGCCTCCTTTTTCGTGCTCGCCCTCGCCTTCGGCCTGCTTCTGAAAAGGCCGTTCGGAGTTGATTTCTGACCTCGGGGCGGCTATACTGTCGCTCTCCAAACAGTGCGCCCGGCAACAAAAGGACGACCATTGGACCACCTCTCTGAACTCGAGCACAAGACGATCTATGTCGTGCGGGAGGCGTACAGCCGCTTCCGCAACATCGGGATGCTCTGGTCGATCGGCAAGGACTCGACCTCGCTCCTCTGGATCTGCCGCAAGGCGTTCTTCGGGAAGGTCCCGTTCCCGGTCATCCACATCGACACCGGCCACAAGTTCAAGGAGATCTACGCATTCCGGGACCGCTACGCGAAGGAGTGGGGGCTCGACCTGCGGGTCGCGAAAAACGACGCGGCGCTCGCCGCCGGGATGGGGCCCGACAAGGGGGCGAAGCTCGACTGCTGCCATGCCCTCAAGACGCAGGCCCTGAAGGAGTTCATCGCCCGCGAGAAGCTCGACGCCATCCTCCTCGGCATCCGCCGCGACGAGCACGGCATCCGGGCCAAGGAGCGCTACTTCTCGCCGCGCGACGAGAAGTTCGAGTGGGACTACCAGAACCAGCCCCCCGAGCTCTGGGACCAGTTCAAGTCCAGCAGCGAGGGGCACCACCACCTCCGCGTGCATCCGATCCTCCACATGACCGAGACCGACATCTGGCGTTACGTTCGGCGGGAGGGGATGCCGGTGGTCGACCTGTATTTCGCCAAGGGGGGGAGGCGCTACCGCTCGATCGGCTGCGCCTGCTGCTGCGCGACCGTGGAGTCGGACGCGGAGACCGTCGACGCCGTCATCCGCGAGATAGAGACGACGAACGTCTCCGAGCGTTCGGGGCGGGCGCAGGACAAGGAAGACGCGTACACGATGCAGAAGCTGCGGGCGCTCGGCTACATGTGAACGGCGGGCGGCGAAAGGGAGATCGATGGCGCAGACACGCGGGCGCGAGAACATGAAGATCGTCATCGTGGGCCATATGGACCACGGCAAGTCCACCCTCATCGGGCGGCTCCTCTACGATACCCGTTCGCTCTCCCCCGACCGGATGGAGGTCATCCGGAAGACGTGCGAGGAGATGGGGAAGCCGGTCGAGTTCGCCTTCGTGATGGACCACCTCCGCGAGGAGCGGGAGCGGGGGATGACGATCGACACCGCCCAGACCTTCTTCCACACCGCGCGCCGCGACTACGTGATCATCGACGCCCCCGGGCACAAGGAGTTCATGAAGAACATGATCACCGGGGCGAGCCAGGCCGAGACGTCCATCCTCATCGTGGATGTGCATGAAGGGGTGATGGAGCAGACGCGGCGGCACGCCTATGTGCTCGGGATGCTCAACCTGAGGAAGAACATCCTGGTCCTGAACAAGATGGACCTCGTCGGTTACGACAAGGCGGCGTTCGAGCGCGTGCGCGGCGAGATCGCCGCCTTCCTCAAACGTCTGGGGATCGCCCCCTCGTTCGTCATTCCGGTCTCGGGGACCGGCGGGGACAACTTCGCCTCCCCCTCCGGGAAGATGCCCTGGTACAAGGGGCCGACGCTCATCGACGCCCTCGACACCCTCGAAAAGGACCGGGACCTCAGGGAGAAGCCGCTCCGGATGCCCGTGCAGGACGTTTACGAGCGGGAGGCGGGGCGCATCGTCGCGGGCAGGATCGAATCCGGCTCGCTTCGCGAGGGGGACGCGGTGAGGATCTTCCCCGGGGAGGAGCGGGCGACCGTGGCGAAGGTTCTCGAGTTCGGCGCGACGCGCGCCTCCGCGGAGGCGGGGGAGTGCATCGGCGTGCTGCTCTCGGGGGGGGCGGCGCCGCGGCGCGGCGATCTCCTGGGAGCCCTCGGCGACCCCCCGCGCCTCGGTACGGCGGTCAGCGCGAACCTGTTCTGGATGGCCGCGGAGGCGTGCGCGGCAGGCGAGAGGCTCACGTTGCGCCTTGGAACGCAGGAGACGCCCTGCAGGATCGAAACGATCGGGAAGAGGATCGACTCCTCGACGCTCGACGTCATCGAGGAGAACGCCCGCGCGCTCGAAGAGACCGAGGTGGGCGAGGTCCTGGTCCGCACCGAACGCCCGGTCGCCTTCGAGCTCTTCAGCGACATCCCCGAATTGGGCCGTTTCGTCCTCGAGAGGGGGAACGACATCGTCGCCGGGGGGATCATCACCCGTCCCGGCCCCTGATCCAAAGGAGACCGGAATGCCTCCCCGCCCGCGCGCGGTCATCGTCGGCCTCGACGGCGTACCCCACCGGCTCATCGAGCGGTACGCCTCCGACGGGACGATGCCGAACCTCGGGGCGATACTCGCGACCGGGACGCTCCGGAGGATGGCCTCCTCCATCCCGGAGATCTCCTGTGTCGCCTGGAGCACGATCATCACCGGCAGGAACCCGGGCGTTCACGGCATCTACGGGTTCATGAACCTGCGGCCGGGCACCTACCAGTTCTCGTTTCCCGCGTTCGGAGACCTGAAGGCGCCTCCGTTCTGGGAGGAGATGCCGGACACGCGGGCCGCGATCGTCAACATCCCGGGCACCTATCCCGCGCGCACCATGAACGGGGTTACCGTGTCGGGTTTCGTAGCCCTCGACCTCGCGCGGGCGACATATCCGAAACACCTCATCCCGGAGCTCGAGCGGCTCGGCTACCGGATCGACGTGGACGCGGCCAAGGGCCACTCCGACATCGACGCCTTCCTGCGCGACCTCGACGCGACGCTCGAGGCGAGGATCCGGGCGGCCCGCTTCCTGCTCGCACGGGAGCGCTGGGATATCTTCTTCCTCGCCTTCACCGGGACCGACCGGCTCTCCCATTTCCTCTTCGAGGCGTTCGAGAACGACGCCCACCCCCGCGCCGGCGCCTTCCGGGCGCACTTCAAACGGATCGACGGCTATCTCGGCGAGCTGTACGAGACAGTCGGGGCCGACGATCTCCTTGTGCTGCTCTCCGACCACGGCTTCGACCTCGTCGAGACGGAGATCAACGTCAACAGGGCCCTCGCCGACGCCGGCTTTCTGAAGATCGCGAGCCCGACACGGGATTCGTTCGAAGGGGTGGGGGAGGGGAGCCGGGCGTTCGCCCTCGATCCCGCGCGGATTTATGTCAACCTCCGGGGGCGGTACCCGCGCGGATGCGTCGATCCCGGCGACCGGGAGCGCGTCGCCCGGGACGTCGCCGGCGCCCTCCAGGATCTCTCGGTGAACGGGAGGCCGGTGATCCGCAGCGTCTTCTCGAGAGAGGAGCTCTATGCGGGGAGCCGGATCGCCGAGGCCCCCGATCTCGTGCTCCTGCCCCGGCGGGGGTTCGATCTGAAGGGGCGCCTCGCCGCACCGGCGCTGGTCTCCAGGGGCGTCTTCACCGGGATGCACACGCACGACGACGCGTTCCTCTTCGTGCGATCCTCGGCCATCCCGCCGTCGGAGATCCCCGCCGCGCCGTGGGTCGGGGATGTGCGCGCCCTCGTCGAGCGCGGGCTCGCCGGCTAGTGCCGCCGTTTCGGGCGCCTCCGCTTCGTCATCGTGCCCCCCGCCTGTCGAGGAGGAAGGGCGCCGTGCGCCGGATGGGTCGATCCCGGGGCGGGGGAGCGGATCGCCCTCAGGCCATCTGACCGATCACGGCGGCCGGCCGTTCTGCTACAATACCCCTTTGCAGCCGGATGCCGCGGCGCTGAAAGGAAGGCAGGATGAACGCGAACAAGCGGCTCTACTCGATCAGCCCCTCCGGGGCTAAATTCCCGCTGCCCCGTCCGGAGGAGTACCCCAGGGAGTTCGCCCGGGTGAAGAAACTCGCCGCGGCCCACCGAAAGGAGAAGCGGGAGGTCGTGGTGGTGATGGGGGTCGGGTTCGTCGGCGCCGTGATGGCGGCGATCGTCGCGGACAGCAGGGGGAAGGGCGGCAGGCCGTCGAAGTTCGTGATCGGGATGCAGCGCCCGAGCGTCCGCTCCTACTGGAAGATACCGCTCCTCAACCGCGGCGTCCCCCCGGTGGAGGCGGAGGACCCCGAGGTGGCGCGGATCATCCGCCGCTGCGTCCTCGAGACGAAGACCCTTGTCGCGACCTGGGTCTACGACGTGCTCTCCCTCGCCGACGTGGTCGTCGTGGACGTCCAGTGCGACTACGCCAAGTACGCCCTCGGCGACGTGCGCAAGGGGTGGGCCGACATCGCCGCCCTCGAGGAGTCGCTGGAGATCATCGCCCGGCATATCCGGCCGGAGACGCTGGTCCTCATCGAGACGACCGTGCCCCCCGGGACGACCGAGCAGGTGGCGTACCCGATCATGCGGAAAACGTTCCGGAAGCGCGGCATCGCCTCCGATCCGCTCCTCGCCCACAGCTACGAGCGGGTGATGCCGGGGAAGGAGTACGTCGCCAGCATCCGCGACTTCTGGCGCGTCTGCAGCGGGATCAATCCCCGGGCCCGGGAACGGGTGGTGCGGTTCTTGAACGAAATCCTGAACACGAAGCGGTACCCGCTCACCGTCCTGGACCGTCCGATCGAGTCGGAGACCGCGAAGATCGTCGAGAACAGCTACCGCGCCGCCTGCCTCGCGTTCCTCGACGAGTGGAGTCTCTTCGCCGAGCGGAACGGCGTGGACCTGGTCAAGGTGATCAACGCGATCAAGGTGCGCCCCACGCACTCCAACATCATCTTCCCGGGCCCCGGCATCGGCGGCTACTGCCTGCCGAAGGACGGCGGGCTCGGGATGTGGGCCTACCGGCATATCCTGGGCTTCGAGGACGAGATCTTCAAGATCACCCCGCTCGCCATCGACATCAACGACACGCGAGGCCTCCATGCGGCCCAGATCACGCGGGACGCCCTGCGGAACATGAACCGCCCGGTCGCCGCGGCGGAGATCCTGCTCCTCGGCGCCTCGTATCGCGAGGACGTCGGCGACACCCGCTACAGCGGGTCCGAGATCATTGCGCGGCGCCTCTCGGAGATGGGGGCGGAGATCAGGGTCCATGACCCGTACGTGCGGTCGTGGCCGGAGCTGGAGAAGCAGGAGTCGTACCCCGGGAAGGGGCACGGGAAGAAGGGGTTCTTCCGCGGGCAAAACCGGCTCGCGGAGGTGCGGGTCTGCAGCGACCTCGAGAAGGGGCTCTCCGGCGCGGACGCGGTGATCTTCGCCGTCCGGCACGCGCCGTATCTGCGCCTCGATCCCGACGAGGTGGTCCGCATGATCGGGGGGGCCGCCGCGATCATCGACTGCTTCGGCATGCTCGACGACGCGAAGATCAAGCGGTACTTCGAGCTCGGCTGCGAGGTGAAGGGGCTGGGGCGCGGGCATATCCAGCGGATCAAGGACGAGGTGCGGAGGGAGCGGCGGTAGGCTTGCGAAGTCAGCGACCGGGGTGCGGCGGCGGGGCAGCCGTCTTCCCGCAGACCTCCCGCGCGACGAAGCGCGCCAGGGAGCCGCAGATGCTCTGCGCCACGTCGTCGGGAACCCCCTCCGGCGTTCTCGATTTGAACCGCATGTCGCACTGGTCGTTGACATAGTCGACCGAGACCCACCGCATCGAATCGGTCAGGGCGATCTCGGTCGAGAAGAAGTTCAACCGCGCGATCGCGCGGATCTCGCGCGTGATCGCCTCCATCCTCCCCAGCCCCCATCGCGCCGCCTCGTCCGTCGTCACCCGTTCGTAGATGTGCCGTTGCGGGTCCCACCAGCAGAGCAGGGTGTCACCCCCGGCGTAGTAGGCGCGGAACCAGGCCTTCCTCCCCTCGATGAGCCTCGGGACGATATTCTCCTGGACGAGGATCCGGTCGTGCCTGAACTCCATCCGCGCCGCCTGCACCTCCGCGAGGGAACGCGCGCCCACCAGGACCCCGAGGCCGCCGCCTCCGTGCGCGGGCTTGACGATGAACGGAACCCCCAGCTCCCCGAGGACGGGGAGCGCCTCCGCGGGGTCGTCGTCCCTGAAGACCGGCAGGATGATTGTGCGGGGGACGTCGATGCCGCGGATCGAGAACTCGTGGTGCATCGCGGCCTTGTCGATCGCCCGCTCGACGTCGGGGAGCGGGTTCACGCAGAGCGTCTCCGTGTTTCCGAGCGCGGCGGCGAGCGGGACGAAAGCGGGGTTCGTGTCGGAGGCGCGGTCGAAGAACGCCCTAAAGGCGAGCTCCCCCGAGGCCACCGCGCGCTCGATCTCGGCGAGGCTCCCGGGATCCACGACGCAGGTGGAGAGGCCGCACCCCAGGCAGTTCCGGCGGAGGAGGGCGATGAAATCCTTGTCGTACTTCCATTCCCAGGCGATGCAGATATCGAGTGTCGTGGTCATCGCGTGTAGCGGCTGCGGGGCGGGGGCGCGCCCTCGGGAGTCAGGTGGCGTCGCGTGTCCCCAGCGTGTTGAGTGTTTCGATCTCGCGGGGGCTCAGATACGAGCGGGCCTCCGGCGCGAGGGGGCGGCCTGTCTCCCTCACCCGGCGGACGAGGTCGCGGTAGACGGCGGTGAGGCCGATCTCGCAGTTGTACGAATTCCCGGCCCTCAAGAGGATCCCCTTCTTGTAGTGCCTGACCGCCTCCTCGATGCGGCCGCTCTGGAAGCAGCAGCGCCCGAGGTAGGCGTAGGCGAGGGCGAGCTTGAAATCTTTGTGCTTGCTCCTGAGGAGCGAAAGATTCTCCTCCATGAAACGCGCCACCGGCTGCAGGAGATCGATCGCCTTGTCGTAATCCCCCTTCCGGTCCGCGTAGTGTGTCGCCTTGTCGAACGCCCTGAGGAACCAGCCGTACCGGTCGTTGAAGACGCGCAGGAACCTCTCCGGCGGGAGGGGGAAGATCCTCCCCGCCCCGTCGGGCGCCGGGGCGGTCGGGGCGCCGCAGTCGGGACACGCCTCGGCGGCACGGTCCGCGAGCGTCCCGCACGAAGGGCAGACCATCCGGGCGTCCGAGACGGGATCCGCCTGCATCCGCTCCGCCGACTCCGTCTCCTCGTGCAGGAGGAGGTGGATCCGGCCCTGTATCCCCTCGAGGTAGTCGGGGCCCTCCTCCGCCGTCCGGGGGGGCGCCTCGTGCGGGGGTGCCGTCTTCTCGGGCAAGGCGGGGAGGGCGAGCTCGAGCTCGTCGAGTCTCCTCCGAAAGTCGTCAAGCTCCTTCCCCAGCGCCTCGACCCGCTCCCTGAACTCCGCGAGGCGGGCAAGACAGGCGCGCCGCGCCCCCTGCGCCTCCGGTGCCGCGGAGGCGGATTCCCCGTCGCCGCGCGCGCGCTGCCTGTCAATCTCCATGGGACCCCCTCCGGGCGCGGCCGTGTTTGAAGGATGCGCCGCGTCGCCGGACGGCCGCGGCCGTTACTGTACGATGACCTGCGCCTGGGCGTAGTACTGGTACACCGCGTTCTCGATCGCCGGCCGCGCGCCCTTGGGCACGAACCCCGCGGTCACCGTGTAGGTTCCCGATATCCCCCGCGGGATCCGGGGGAGCGAAAAGAGGGTGCCCTCGTAGGCGAAATCGAGGCCGTACATCTTCCTGGCCATCGGCCGTATCCCGGAAACGAGCTCCATCGGCCGGCCGAGGACGAACGAGTAGGTCCCCGCGGGGCCGGAGATGACGCCGTACGCGTCGACGATGAAGCCGAGCGGCTGGATCTGCACGCGGACGCTGAACGGCTCCCCTGCGCTGGCCGAGTGGCTGCTGAGGAAAAGGCGGAAACGCGGCGTCGGCACGGGCGTCGGCGACGGGGAGGGGGTCGGGGTGGGCGAGGGGCCGAACGTGGGCGTGGGCGGCGGAGGGCCGCCGCCGAAGACGTATAGGCACCTGTCGAGGGAACCGACGCTCACCCTGCTGTCGGCCCAGATCACGGGGGAGGAGGAGACGGCGTCGGAGGCCTTGTAGCTCCACGCGAGGACGCCGGAGGAGGCGATCGCGTAGATGAACGCCCCGTCGCAGCCGAAGTAGACCATGCCGTCCGAGGAGAGGGCGGGGGAGGAGTTGATCTCGAGGGAGGCGGTGTACGACCAGCGCAGGGCCCCCTTCGAGTCGAGCGCGTAGAGGATCTTGTCCTTCGACCCGATCCAGATATCCCCCGAGGCGGCGATCGCGGGCGAGGAGTCCACGAGCCCGGCGGTCTGGTAGCTCCAGGAGAAGCCGCCCGAGGAGGAGACCGAATAGACCCGGTGATCGTGCGCCCCGAAGACCAGGCTGCCGTCGGGCGCGATCGCGGGGGAGGAGTTGATGCCGCCGTACTCGGAGCTGAAGGACCAGACGAGGGTCCCGACGCTGTTGAGCGCGTAGAAGACGCTGATGGCGGCGCCGTAGTGGATCGTGCCGTCGGAGGAGATCGCCGGGGAGGAGTGCACCGCGCCGCTGGAGTAGTAGCTCCAGAGGAATGTCCCGGTGGAGGAGAACGCGTACAGGTTCATGTCGTCGCTGCCGAGCGCGATGAGGCCGTCGTCGGAGATGGCCGGGGAACTCGAGACCGGATCCGCAGCCTGGTAGCTCCAGATGAAGGCGCCGCTTTTCGTCAGGGCGAGGATCCGGGCGCTCTCCGAACCGACGACGATCGAGCCGTCATCGGCGATCGCCGGAGAGGAGGCGACCTTGTCCCCGCACTGGTAGCTCCAGAGGAATGCGCCGGCCGGGGTGAAGGAGTAGAGGCGCGTGTCATCCGACCCCACGTAGAGCTCGCCGTCCGTGCCGAGCGCGACGGAGGAAACGATCCCTTCGCCCGCCTGGTAGCTCCAGGAGAGCGTTCCGTTGAGCGTCCCCTGGCGGCCGCTGAGGCCGGTGCGCCGCGCATCGCGGCGGAACATCGGCCACTCAGAGGCGGCGGGCTGCGCGCTGCAGGCGGAGCTTATGAGGAACGGGAGGGCGGTGACGACAGCGGCGACAAGCGCGGGAGCGACGGCAGCGCGCGGCCTCATAGGCATCCTCCCCTGTGGGCGACGCTATGAGCATAGCACAGCCGCCCCCCCGCACGGAAGGGGGAAGCGCCGCCCTCTGTCCGCGTTCCGTCCTCGCGAATCGGGCCGCGGAGCGGCTCACCGCCCTCCGCGGCCTCTCGTTGCCGCAGCGTGCGGACAACCGTCACGCCGGTCAGAGCTTCTTGAGCAGCCCGGTCCGCTCGTTGAACTCCGTGATCAACGCGTCGATCTCGTCCGCCTGGCCCTGGATCCGGTCCCAGTAGGCCGGGTAGTCGTACCACTGGGCGTTGAGCTCCTTGAGCTCGCGCCCCTGCTGCTCGATCCAGGTGTAGTACTTCAGGTTGTGGACGCGCTTGCGGTCCCAGTACCCGAGCTCGGCCATCCGGTCCGTCGTGACAGCCATCAGACAGCGGTGGTAGTCGCGCGCCGCGTCGAGCTCGGTGTAGGCCCCGAACTGCTCGCGGTACTCCGTGACGCGGCTCCCGTAGAGTTCCATCGAGTCGGTGAGGACCGTCAAGACGACGTCGTGGGCCCCGAGCTCGTACCATTTTGCGAACTTGATGGCGGAGAGGATGTTGCCGACGCCCGAGATCCCGATCAGGTCGAGGCGGTCGATGCACGCCTTCGACACCCCCTGCTTTTTGAGGTACTCGCGGCCGGACGGCTCGTTGAAGAGCCGGATGACGTTCACGCAGTCGTTGTCGTCGGCGGCGATGATCATGTCGGTGTTCCGCATGTTGTGGATCCAGGGGACGTGCTTGTCGCCGATCCCCTCGATCCGGTGCCCGCCGAAGCCGTTGAGGAGGAGCGTCGGGCACTGCCACGCTTCGCCGGCGGCGATCTTGCTGGTCGGGAAGCGCTTCTTGAGGTAGTCGCCGGCGGCGATCGTCCCGGCGGATCCGGTCGTGAGGACAACGCCCGCATACCGGTCGCCGTTCCGCATCTCCTTCTTCAGCACCTCCTCCATCGCGTGGCCGGTGACCTCGTAGTGCCAGAGGTGGTTGCCGAACTCGTCGAACTGATTGAAGATGACGATATCGTCCTTGCGCGTCCTGCGCAGCTCCCAGCACTTGTCGTAGATCTCCTTGACGTTCGACTCGCCGCCGGGCGTGGCGATGACCTCGCCGGCGACCTGCTTCAGCCACTCGAAGCGTTCCTTGCTCATCTCCTCGGGGAGGATGGCGATCGACTCGCAGGCGAGGAGATGGGAGTCGTAGGCCCCGCCGCGGCAGTAGTTGCCGGTGGAGGGCCAGACGGCCTTCTGGGCGGTCGGGTCGAACTGCCCGGTGACGAGGCGCGGGACGAGGCAGCCGAAGCTCGCCCCGACCTTGTGCGCCCCGGTCGGGAACCATTTGCCCACGAGGCAGATGATGCGCGCCTCCGTCCCGGTGAGCTCCTTCGGGAGCTCGAGGTGGTTGACGCCGCCGTAGAGGCCGCCGTTCGCGACCGGTTCGTTTTTCCAGGTGATCCGGAAGAGGTTGACGGAGTCGAAGTCCCAGAGGCCGGTCTTCTTCAGGCGCGCCTTGATCTTGGCGGGGACGCGCGACGGGTCTTTCTGCTCCTTGAAGGTCGGGATGATGATGTTGCGCTCCCTGCAGCGCTGGACCGCCTTCTCCAGCTTCTTCTTGTCGACCTTCAGGTCAATCATGCCGATCATCTCGCCCCTCCGTGTAATGGTGACCGCCCGCCCCTTCTGCGGGGAGGACGCGAAAGCTGATATTAGCACAGGTGCGCCTGATACTCAACATCCATGGCGGCGACTGTCGTTTAAGATTCAAAAGTGCACACCTTTTCAAGGATTTAAGGTTGAAAAGTGCACACCTTTTTAAGGATTTGAGGTTGAAAGGTGCACACCTGGAAAGTGCCATAATCCACGCCACGAAAGGAAGAGGGTATGGCGCGGATCCATGCCGCCTGTTCACGGCTCCCGCGCGGGGCACTCACCGCCATCCGTAGAGGTGGAACGGCTCCTCCCTGCAGCCGTAGTCCAGCCCTTCGTCATTCAGGTGGCCGGGGGGGGTGGGGACCGAGGGGGGGTGGAAACTGATCCTGACGGACAGGGGACGCGGGGCGGGAGGGGAGGCGCCGCCGAGGATCTCCGCCACGGCGTCCAGCAGATCGAGCACCCCGTCATGACCCGGTCCGCTCCCCGCATGGTAGTCGGCGCGCGCTGCCCGCTCGATCTCGAGATGCAGGAACCCGTCTCCGATCCCCATCCCCCGCATCAACGCGTACTGCACGTTCGAAGAGACGCACAGCAGGTAGTCGCCGTCCTCGCCCTCTTTCTCTTCCGACCAGCCGCAGACCCCCGACCGGATATTGCCGGCCGCGTCCACGGCGTCGTCGATCGACACGAGCGGGCATCCGGGGGCGGGGGCGCCGCCCGAGGCGACCACGTCCGGCTCGGTGTCGCGATCGGCGGCGCCGTGGTACTGCACGACCCATGGCGTGCCGCCGCGCGCCTCGCCCCGTCTCGCCAGATAGGCGGTGAGCGCGTGGAACAGGTTCTCGGTGTCGTGGGCCGCGTCGGAGTCCTCATCCCCGTCGCCGTCCGCGTCCCCGTTGGCGTACCGATGGGTGCCGGCGAACAGGGCCATCCACGCGCCGGCGTCGCGGAGCAGCGCGTGGAGCGCGATATCCTCCGTGTAAAGGTCGGCACGTACGTGCGGCGCCTGGTAGACGATGCGGGTGCGCGCGCGCGGGCGCACGAGCGCCGCGCCCCACCCGCGGTAGTCGGGATCGCCTGGGAACGCCGTCTCCATGAAACCGAAAATCGGATCGTCGGCCGGGGTGTCGGCGAGCGCCAGCGTGCGGTATCGCACGCCGCAGGCATCGAGGGCGTCGATCTCGACCCCCGCCGCGTGGAGGTCTTCGGCGAGCAGCGCCTCGATCAGGGCCTTGAAGCAGCACTCCACGTCGGAATCGTCGAGACGGACAAAGGCGCCGCTGTCGCGTGCCGCGACGCGCGTCTTGAACTCGGCGAGGAATTGAGCGCCGGTGAGCTCCTCGTGCGCCGCGGCGCACCGCCCGCCGAGGAAGAGGCCTGGAATGAGCGCCGTCGGCCGGAGCGCGGCCAGGATCAGGCAGAGCGGCAGGATCCTGCGCAGGACTCTCGTGATGAGTGAGTTCGGCATGACGGCGGCATCCTCCGCGCTGTATATACCACGAAAGCGCGCCGGCGGTCCATCGTGTCCGCCGGGCTGCGGTCTGCAGGTCGGGCTTGCTGCGGATCCGGTCCCGGATACCCCCCTCGCGCATCCATTCCCCCCCGCTGCGCATATCCCCCCGGAACGTTCAGGCCCGGCGACCGCTTTCGGGCGACCGCGTTCCGCTTTCCACGTCCGTTTTCCACTTTCGGCTTGACTTCGGGTTCCGTCCGCCCCATACTATTGCATTCTGCAACAGTCGGGGCGCACTGGTGCGGCACGGCGGCGCTCCGGTTGAAAGACAACGGGTCGTGGAACGGCGAGGCGGAGAAGCGCCGGCAGGTTTGGAATTCGATCGTGGCGCGCACCTGATCGCGGGCGCGTCGGACCTGATCTGGACGGGTGGCAGGCGCACCATGCGCCTGCCACCTGCGCCTTCATGGGGCGCGCGCGGTGCGCGTTCGTGGGGGGGCGCGGGAGAAGAGAGGAGAGGGAGGGCCACATGGCAACACTGACCGGCAGGGACCTGCTCTGCACGCAGGATTGGGACATCACGGAGCTCACGAAGGTGCTCGAGCTCGCGGAGGATATGCAGAAGAATCGGTTCAGCAAGAAGTACACGAGTCTCCTCGAGAACAAAACCTTCTTCATGTTCTTCTACAACCCCTCCGTCCGTACCCGGCAGAGCTTCGAGTGCGCCGCGACCGAGCTCGGCGGTCACGCGCAGTTTCTCGAGCCGACGTCGATGCGCCTCAAGACGGCCAGGACCGCCGGCGAGACGGTCGAGGACGCGGCGAACGTGATGAGCCGCTACGCCGTTGGCCTCGGCATCCGCATCCTCGAGGACAAGATCTCCTACTACGGCCAGGGGCACGAGCTCCTCGAGGAGTACGCGAAATGGGCTCGCATCCCGATCGTCAGCATGGCCCACGACAAGTTCCACCCGTGCCAGGGGCTCGCGGACATCATGGGCCTCCGCCGCCACCTCGGGAAGAACCTCAAGGGCAAGAAGCTGGTCCAGGTATGGGGACGGGGAGCCCTCGCCCGGTCCTGGTGCTCGGTGCAGGAGAGCCTCCTCGTCTCCTCCCGCTTCGGGATGGACGTCACGCTCGCCTACCCGGAGGGGTACGACCTGGACCCCGCGGTGATCGAGGCGGTCAAGGGCAACTGCGCCAGGAACAAGTCGAAGTTCGAGATCACGCACGACGCGCGTGAGGGGTACCGCGACGCGCACGTGGTCTACTCCCGCAACTGGGTGACGCCGGAGGCCTACAAGTCGGGCCATCTCGACAAGCAGAGCGAGATCGAGAAGGCGAGCAAGCACACGGAGTGGATCTGCGACGACGAGAAGATGAAGCTGACCAACGACGCCCTCTTCACGCACCCGATGCCCGTCGACCGCGGGAGCGAGGTGACGGACGAGATCGCCAGCGGGAAGCGTTCGATCATCTACGACGTTGCGGAGAACCGCCTGCACGTGCAGAAGGCGATCATGGCCCTCACGATGGCGGGACTCTGAGCGTCGGCGAAACAACGGGAGGGCGGGCGATCGTGGACCCGAATACGGTGCAACCCTGGATGCCGTGGGCCGTGGTCGCCACCCTCCTGCTGTTGGGGGTCTGGATGCGGATGGGTTCGTCGCTCCTCCCCCTCGGCGTTGCGGCGGTGGTGGCGCTGGCGGAGGCGGTGGCGGGGTACGGGCTCGGGGTGCAGATCGCCAGTTTCGCGACGGCGTCGTGCATCCTGGCGCTCCTGCAGTGGGCGTACGGCCGCAGACGCGAGGCGGGAACGGCACGCCGCGGCGAGGATCGGAGGTAGGTTTCCGGCCTCCGGCCAGGCCTGCGTGAAACACCTCAGGAAGGAGTGCAGCATCGATGAGGAGGATCATCGTCGTGGCGTTGGGCGGAAACGCCATCAAGCAGGCCGACGAGAGGGGGACGGCCGAGGAGCAGTTCAAAAACGTCGAGACCACGTGCGCGCAGCTCGTGAGCATGCTCAGATTCGGGCACCGGCTCGTCATCACGCACGGAAACGGTCCGCAGGCGGGGAACCTTCTCCTCCAGCAGGAGGGCGCGCTGGGAGAGGTGCCGGCCCAGCCGCTCGATATCGTCGGAGCGATGACCCAGGGGCAGATCGGTTACATGTTCCAGCAGACGATGCAGAACATGCTCTGGAAGGAGAAGCTGCCGCTCCCGGTCGTCTCGATCGTCAACCAGGTGCTCGTCAGCGAGGACGATCCGGACTATCGGGACCCGACGAAGCCGGTCGGCCCGTTCTACACCGAGGACCAGGCCGCGAAACTGCGGCGCGAGCGCCCGGACTACGTCATCAAGGAGGTCAAGCCCAAAAGCGTGGCGAAACGGTTCCGCCGCGTGGTGGCATCCCCCGATCCGATCCGCAACATCGAGTACGTCGCGATCCGTCGGATGGTGGACGCCGGCATCGTCGTCATCGCCTCGGGCGGAGGCGGCGTGCCGGTCGTGTACGATACAAACGACAACCTTCGCGGCACCGCGGCGGTCATCGACAAGGACAAGGCCGGCGAGCGCCTCGCGGAGGTCGTGGGCGCCGACATCTTCCTCGTCTTGACGGACGTCGATGCGGCCCGCATCCACTTCGGCACCCCGCAGGAGAAGCCGGTCCGGACCGTCACCGTCTCCGAAATGAAGAGGCTCTGCGAGGAGGGGCACTTCAAGGCCGGCAGCATGGGGCCGAAGGTCCTCGCCGCGATCCGCTTCGTCGAGTGGGGCGGCGACTGCGCCATCATCACCTCGCTCGACAAGGCCGTCGAGGCCCTCGTCGGCAGGGCCGGGACGCGCATCATCCCGGACCCGGTGAAGGAATGATCCCGCGCCCCACGCGGGGCGGCGGGGGGGCGCGATCGCAGTCGGGGGCCGGGGGCGGGGGCGCCCTCGGCCCCCGTCGCGTAAGGGTGGGGAGATGAACCACGTTCTGGGGTTGCGGTGCGCCGGGTGCGGGAAGGAGTTCGACGCCCGGGGGATGACGTACGTCTGCGGCGCCTGCGGGAAGAACCTCGACGTCGTCTACGACTACAAGGCCGCCGGGAAGACGCTCACGCGCGCGGCGCTCGCCGGATGCGCCGACCGTTCGATCTGGCGCTATCGAGATCTGTACCCGCTCGAGGGGCAGGCGGGCGTGATGCCGCTCCAGGTCGGCTGGTCGCCGCTCTACCGGGCGGACCGGCTCGCCGGGGCCGTCGGGGCGGGCGCGCTCTGGGTGAAGGATGACGGGCGGAACCCCAGCGCCTCGTTCAAGGATCGGGCGAGTGCGGTCGCGGTCGCCAAGGCCGTCGAACTCGGTTTCGACAAGATCTGCGGCGCCTCCACCGGAAACGCCGCCTCGTCGACCGCGTGCCTCTGCGCGAGCATCGGCCTGCGCCCCATCATCTTCGTCCCCGAGACCGCCCCGAAGGCCAAGATCGCGCAGCTCCTCGTCTTCGGCGCGAAGGTCTTCGCCGTGAAGGGGACGTACGACGAGGCGTTCGACCTGTGCCTCCAAGCCGCCGAGGAGTACGGCTGGTACAACCGGAACACCGGCTACAACCCGTACACGCGCGAGGGGAAGAAGAGCTGCTCGTTCGAGATCTGTGAACAGCTGGGCTGGGAGGTCCCGGACCTCGTTCTGGTGCCGGTGGGCGACGGCAACATCCTCAGCGGGATCTGGAAAGGGTTCCGCGACCTGCACGGCGTGGGGCTCATAGACCGGCTCCCCCGCCTCGTCGCGGTCCAGTCCTCCAGGAGCAGCGCGATCGCCGACGCGGTCAACGGCGACGGCGTCGTCAGGCCGGTCAGGGCGACCACGATCGCCGACTCCATCTCGGTCGATTTGCCTCGGGACGGCGAGATGGCGGTCCGGGCGGTGCGCGACTCCACGGGGATGGCGGTGACGGTGACCGACGAGGAGATCCTCGAGGCCGTCCCGCTCCTCGCCAGGGAATGCGGCGTCTTCGCGGAGCCGGCCGGCGCCGCGAGCGTCGCGGGCCTGAAGAAGCTCGCCGGGGAGGGCGGGATCCGCGGCTGCGAGCGCGTCGTCTGCCTCGTCACCGGCAACGGCCTCAAGGACGTGGACACGGCGATGCGGATCGCCGGGAAGACGGTGCCGATCGCGCCCGACCTCGGGGCCCTGAAGAAGGCGGTCGCGGCGGCGAAGCTGGCGTAGCGCGGCGCGGCCGCCGATCGACCGGATCCGCGGGAATCCGCGGCGGGGCGGGCGCTCGATGGAGGATTCGGGATGAAGGTGAAGGACCTGGTCGCGATCTCCGATCTGTCGCGCGGCGAGATCCACGAGATCTTCGCCGAAACGAAGCGGTTGAAGGACGCCCTCCGCGCGGGGACGCCGACCCCGGTGCTCGCGGGCAAGGCGCTCGGGATGATCTTCAACAAGCCGTCGACGCGCACGCGCGTCTCGTTCGAGGTCGGGATGTTCCAGCTCGGCGGGCACGCCCTCCACCTGGGTATGGGCGACCTCCAGCTCGGGCGCGGCGAGACGATCGCCGACACCGCCCGGACGCTCTCCCGCTACCTCGACGGCATCATGATCAGGACGTTCAGGCACCAGGACGTGGCGGACCTGGCGCGGCACGCGTCGATCCCGGTGATCAACGGCCTTACCGACCTGAGCCACCCGTGCCAGATACTCGGGGACGTCTACACGATCGCCGAGCAGCGCGGGCTCGATCCCGCCGAGCCCGACCTAGGCGGGGTCTCCGTCGCCTTCATCGGGGACGGGAACAACGTCGCGAACTCGTGGGTCGAGGCCGCGGCCGCGCTCGGCTTCTCGTTCGTCATCTGCCCCCCGTCGGGCTACGAGCCAAACGGGGCGATATGGGCCGCCTCGGAGAAGGCGGGGGCGAAAATCCTTCTCGAGCGCGATCCGGCGAAGGCGGTCGCCGGCGCCGACATCGTCTACACCGACGTCTGGGCGAGCATGGGGCAGGAGAAGGAGCGGGAGGAGCGGTTGAAGGTATTCGGCCCGTTCCAGGTCAACGGGCGCCTGATGACGAAGGCGAAGCGGGGCGCGAAGGTGATGCACTGTCTGCCCGCGCACCGCGGCGAGGAGGCGACCGACGAGGTCCTCGACGGGCCCGCCTCGATCATCTTCGACCAGGCGGAGAACCGGCTGCACGTCCAGAAGGGCGTCATGTCGCTCCTGATGGGGGCGCGAAGATAGCCCTCGACGGTCCGCAGCCCGACCGCGGCGTTGGGCCGTGTGCCGCACGGCTGGTCCGCCGCCTTCCCCCCGCGCCGCGCAGCGTCCTTGAAGCCCCTGTGAACGGCGAGTGCGCGTCGGTATACTGAGGCGATCCGTCGGCGGGCGGGGAGGAGACGATGCCGCAGATCTCCAAGGGTGGCAAGTACATATTCGGCTGGTCGCGCGTCGGGCCCGGAGGCGCCGTTCCGGTCCCTCCGGAAACGCTGCGGGAGTACGGGCTCAGGCCCGGCGGTTGGGCCATCCTCGCCTCGGGCAGTCGGACGACCGGCGGTGTCACCGTCTCCACGGAACGTCTGATGGCGGGATCGCAACTTTCGTGCGTGCTCGCGGCGCACCCGGAGCTCGCGGACCGCCGCGGCCGTGCGGGCGTTCCGCTGCGTTTCAAGGGACGCCTCTACGCCTGTGTCGCCGTGGACCGCCGCGGGTCGCTGCGCCTCCCCCCCGGGACGCTGGCCGCCTATCGGATCTCGACCGGCGACCGCCTCTTGGTCATACGCGGCAGCAACATCGCCTTCGTGATGGGGCTGAAAGGCCCCCTGATCGACCTCGCCGCACGCCACCCCGGCATCCCCCTCTTTCAGTGACGGCTTGGGATCGGACCACAAAACCTTGTTGGGGTGGAAGGAGTTGCGGTTTTTGGGCCTCAAGATCGCTTCCAAAGGCCTTTCTCAGGGAATATTTGTACGTAACTCATTCCCGCGCAACGTGATATCTTGGTCCGACCCCGATAACTCGAGCAGGGCGGCGTGGAGGATCCCCTCGTCGCTGACGGTGAGGGACGGGACGGAGAAGAATTCCATCACCGCCCCCAGGACAAGGAGGCCGGCAGGGAGGATGTCGGCGCGCTTCGCCTCGATGCCGCGGATCTCCCTGCGCGGGGCGAGGGGCAGGGAGGCGAGGAGGGCGGCGAGGCGGCCGACCTCGCGGCTCGTGAGCGCGAAACCGTGGATCCTCTCGGGCGCGTAGGTGTCGAGGCCGAGCGAGAGCGTCGCGGCGGAGGTGATCGTGCCCCCAGCCCCGACGAGGCGCGTTGCCGGGCGCGGGATGGAGGTCGGCATTCCAGCCGCCAGCGTCTCCGACGCGTGCCGCCGGAGCGCCTCCATCCCGGCGCCGGCGGGCGGGTCGGAAGAGAGGAACCGCTCCGTCATCCTGACGCAGCCGAGGGGCAGACTCGCCGAGACGGGAAAGCCCCCGGCGGGATCGGCCGCGAGCTCGACGCTCCCCCCGCCGATGTCGACCGCGACGACGCCGTCAAGCGGAGGCGAAAGGACGCGGGTCATCCCGCGCCAGGCGAGCAGCGCCTCCTCCCCGCCGGTCAGAACCCTGACATCGATCCCGGCCGTCTCGCGCACGCGGCGGATGAAGACGAGGGCATTGGCGGCCTCGCGCAGCGCCGCGGTGCCGAATGCAAGGACGGATGCCGCCCCCGCCTCTCGGGCGGCCGCCGCCAGCCGCCCGACCGCCTCGAGCGTCCGTTCCGCCGCCCGCTCCGCGATGGCGCCGCCCTTCGCGATCCCCTCTCCGAGGCGCGTGATCTCGAGGCCGCGCCTGCACACAAAGAGCCCCCCGCCGGGCGCGCGCTCGGCGACGAGGAGGCGGACGGAGTTGGAACCGATGTCGATGGCGGCCGTGCGCATGCGGAGGGAGGCGGGTATTTGCGGGGCGCCCCCGGTTACTCGATGGTGACGCGCAACTCGTTGATCCCGCCGACGAAGTTGCCTTCCGTGTCGAGGAACGCGCCCTGGATCCTCCACTGGCCGCGGGCGGCTCCGGCGAGCGGCGTCTGCAGCACCGGGTAGCCGTCGAGCGGAAAATCGAGCACCCACGGGCCGTCCTCGATGAACCGCACCGGTACGGTCGGGACGAGCCGCGTCTCGACCCCGGGGATCCTCTGCAGGTAGATCATCCGCCCGAACGGATCGATGAGCCGCACGTACGCGTAGAACGGCGTCAGGCAGCCGTGTAGGGTGGCGGTCACCGAGATGGTGCCGTCGGCGGGGAGGACGGCGCCGTTGGCATGCAGCTTCACCGGCCAGTCCGAGTAGGGGGTGCCCGGCGTGGGGGTGGGCCCGACTGGGGGTGTCGGTGTCGGCGTCGGAGGGGCGATGAGGATGTCGTACGACTTCACGACGGGGCAGTGATCCTGGGCGCCGTTGTCGGTGTCGCCCAACTGGATCGGGGCGACCGCGGAGAGGGGGGTGAAGACGCGGCTGTCGAAGACGATGCCGCCGAGGTACGGCCCGCCGTCGCCGCCGAGGTCCAGCGGCATGATCTGCGCGCCGAGCAGGGTGTTGGGGACGAGCCAGTCGTAGTTGAAGGTGCGGTTCAGATTGGTGTCGTCGTCGCCGTTCTGGTCCTGGGGGGTCCCGTCCGAGATGGTGACCCAGCACGAGTCGGTCCAGTTGGCCTCGTCGAGGAGGGTGGGGATCGGCTCGGAGGTGCGATTGGTGGTGTTGAAGTCGCCGCCGAGCATCAGGTAGTGGCTGTTGGAGAAGTTGGCCTCGATGTAGTCGATGATATCCTTGATCTGGCCGATCTTGACGTCCTGATCGGACGCGTCGAGGTGCGCGCTGACGATCTGCAGGTCGATCGGGCCCGGGATGTCGATGATCGCCCAGTCGTGATTGTAGTTCGGCTTCTGGAGATCCGGCCAGCTCCCCGACGCGGTGATCGGCCATCTGCTCACGATGCCGTTCTTGAAATAGCCGCTGTCGGCCCTATGGTACGAGAAGCCGTCCCCGAATGCGGCCTCGATCCACCCCTCGATGTCGTCCCGCACGGGGTAGCCGACGTACCACTCCTGGAGGAGCGCGACGTCGGGGGCGAGGCCCTGGATGATCCGCACCGTCTCCACGCCGGCCTTTCGGCTGAGTTTGGTCACGTTCCAGGACATGATCCGGAGCTCGGCGGCAGGCGCGGGGGACGCGGCGGCAACACAGAGGAGGAGCAGGCCGAGGAGGAGGGCGACACGGCGCGCCGGCACGGCGGGCGCCCGGCGCACGGACGGCGAGACGGCGTTTCGTCCCATCGTCATCCGATCCTCCCCCCGCATCGGCCGGCGCGGGCGGGCGCCGCCGAGGCGGCTACTCCGCGATGACGCCGTAGTTCATCTGTAGCGTGGCGAGGTTGCTGATCCAGTTTCTCGAGTCCCAGACGTTCGCGCCGGGCGGCACCATCACCGCGTAGATCTTATAGTGCCCGGGCAGGTTCAGGCTGGTCATCTTGAAGATGAAGATGGGGCCCTTGAGATTCTGGATCTGCGAATTCCTCACGATCGGCACCGGGTGCGAGGTGTAGTTCATGCGGGTGTAGGAGAACGTGGTGATGAAGACGAGATTCCCCGCGGGCGTCCGGACGGCCAAATAGGCGTCGACGACGTCGGGCATTATCTGGACCGTCGCCGTGGAGGCGCCGCCGTCGAGGATGACGGTCTTGGTGGCCGGCGTGATGTAGTAGGTGAGTGCCTTGTATTCGCCGAGCATGACCGGGAACGGCGTGACGGTCGGGCGGGGCGTGGGCGTCGGCGACCCGGCGAGCGGCGGATCGGCCGTCGGGGTGACCACGGGGGTCGCGGGGGGCGCCTGCGCGAGCGTCAGGTGGATCGTCGTCTCGCGGCTCGCGGGATCGATCTCATCGGTGGCGATCCCGAGCTCCCCAACGGAAAGACGATCGATCAAGGAGGGAGAGGCGTAGTCGTAGGCGGGGGGGGCAACGTATTCGTAACGGTCCTCGCCGGTCTTGCGGAACAGGTCGTAGTCGTACTCGTCCATCACGCTGGTGAACGCCCGCGGATCCACCAGCTCCACGAGCGTTGGCGGCGTCGGCGTGGGAAGGACGTTCGTCGCCAGGGCGGTCGGCTCGCTCCGGTTGCTTTCGAAAAAGACGAAGATGAGGGCCGAGAGCACCACGAGGCAGAGAAATAGGGTGATGACGCTTTTTCCGACTCGCCTTTCCATGGATATCCCCTCCCGGATGAATGATCGGCCCACTGTGCGACGTACCCCCGTGCGCTATAAGTATACCAGCGGGGGAGGGCATTACAAATCTTTTTTCGGTCCGTTCACCTCCGCGCGTCATTCACCTTCGCACAGGTGGAAATCCTGCTATACTCGTGCAGGGGGATATCGACCGATGCCGCTCTACGAGTACCGTTGCGGTTCCTGCGGGGAGGTCTTCGAACGTCTCGAGCGGAGCGGTCCGCCCGCGGCGCGACGCGCCTGTCCCGCCTGCGGGGCGCATCGAGCGCGGCGGCTCATCTCCTGTTTCGGCATTTCAGGCGCCGCGGGACGGGGCGGCTCGGCGGGGGGCGGATGTGCGGGGTGCCGGCCCGCGCCGGGGCGCTGCCGGAGCTGCCGCGCCTCGTGAGGCGCCGCGATTCGGAGGTGAACGCGATGGAACGGATCTGGGCGCCGTGGCGGAGCGCGTACGTCGGCCGGGGGGCGCCCGAGGGGTGCATCTTCTGCGACAAGCCCGCCGCAGGCGACGACCGCCTGAACCATATCGTCGTCCGCGGCGAAAGCTGCTTCTCGATGCTCAACCGCTACCCGTACAACAACGGACATCTGATGGTCGCGCCGTTCAGGCACGCCGCCGGCCTCGAGGAGCTGACCTCCGCGGAACTCCATCAGCTCATCCTGCTTGTCAAAGACTCCGTCGCCCTCCTGAAAACGGCGCTCTCCCCGGCGGGATTCAACGTCGGGATCAACCTCGGGATGGCGGCGGGCGCCGGGGTCGCCGGCCACCTCCATGTCCACCTGGTGCCGCGATGGGAGGGGGACACCAACTTCATGCCGGTCACGGCGGGGACCAAGGTCATTCCGCAGTCGCTCGACGAGATGTACGCCCTCCTCCGCGGAGGGAAAAAATAAATGCTTTTTCGCCGCCGGTCCATCGGCTATGATGACACGAGTGCGGCGCGGGATTCGAAATCGAGGATCAAACGGGAGGATCGGGTATGTCGAGGCGGGAACTGCATGGCTGTTGCGAGGATTGCGTAAAGAAGGACCGGTGCGAGTTGCGTCCGGAAACCGGCAGGCTGATCAGGTGTCTCGACAAGCAGACGGCCGAGAAGCCGTGCGCGGTTGAGGCGCCGGCGAACGCCTGACCCCTCGTCACGCAGCGTCCTGCCGCGCATCGCGCTTCGCGGCGCGTCTGTCGCCCCCCCGGCGCCCCGGCCGTTCCTCCCACGGCCCGCCCCGTCCGCTTGACCGTCCCGCTCCGCCGCGGTATACTGTGTCCCCGCTATGAAACGCGATGAACCCAAGCTTTCGAGGAGCGTGCTGGTCCTCAACCGGCTCTGGCAGCCGGTGCACGTCTGCGGGATGCGGCGGGCGTTCTCGCTCGTGTACCGCGGCGCCGCGCAGGTGATCTACCGGGAGAACGGGTCGTTCGCCGTGTGCGACTTCCCCCGCTGGGCCGCGATGCGCTGGAACGACGACCGCTGCGCCGAGTACGTCGCGACGGTGACGATGAAAATCCGTCTCCCGGAGATCATCATCCTCCGCGCCTACGAGCGCCTTCCCGCGCGGGAGGTGAAGCTGACCCGCAGGAACATCTACCTGCGCGACTGCAACATCTGCCAGTACTGCGGCCGTCCGTTCAGGGAGCAGGATCTCAACCTCGATCATGTCGTCCCCCGCAGGCTGGGGGGGGCGACCACCTGGACCAACCTCGTCTGCAGTTGCGTGGAGTGCAACCTCAAGAAGGGCGAGAAGACGCTCGAGTCCTCCGGCATGGGGCTGCTCCGGCAGCCGAAGAAGCCGCGCTGGTCCCCGTTCAATCAGATCGCCTTCAGACGCGGCGTCTGCGCGAGCTGGGAGCAGTTCCTCGACCCCGCGGCGTGGAACGTCCAGATCCTCGGCGGCGCCGGGTGAGCAAACGCGCACGGACCCGCAGCCCCTCCCCGCGGTACCGCGCCCCGGTTTCCCCGCACGGCACGTGAGACTATGAACGCACTGACGGTAAAGCACGAGCGTCTGAAGCGGCGCCTCGCCTCCCTCGGGAGCCTGCTCGTCGCCTACTCGGGCGGGGTGGACAGCACGCTGCTGCTCGCGGTCGCCGCGTCCGTGCTCGGGCGGCGTCTGCTCGCCGTGACGGCGGATTCCCCGACCTTCCCCGCCGCCGAGCGGCGGGAGGCCCGCCGCATCGCGCGCCGGCTCGGCGTCCGGCACCGCGTTGTCAGGACCCGGGAACTCGAGGATCCGCGCTTCAGGGAGAACCCCGCCGACCGCTGCTACTGGTGCAAACGCGGGCTCCTCGGCGCGTTGCGGGCCGTCGCCGCGAGGGAGGGGATCGCGGCGGTCGCGCTCGGGTCCCAGCGGGACGACTCCCGGGACTACCGCCCCGGCGAACGGGCGGCGCGGGAGATGCGCGCCCTGAGCCCGCTCAGGGACGCGGGATTCACCCGGCGGGATGTCCGCCTGCTCTCGCGCCGGCTCGGGCTTCCCGGCTGGGACCGCGAGCCGGCGGCCTGCCTCGCGTCGCGCATCCCCTACGGCCGGCCGATCGAGCGGGCGGCGCTGCGCCGCGTGGAACGGGCCGAGGAACTGCTGCGGGCCGAAGGCTTCCGGCGGGTCCGCGTGCGCGCCGACGGCACGGCGGCGCGGATCGAGGTCGACCCGGCGCAGGTCGGCGCGTTTGTCTCCCGCCGCGCGCGCCTCTCGGCGGCGCGTGCGCTCAGGCGCCTCGGATTCACCGCGGTCTCCGTCGACCTCGAGGGGTACCGGACGGGGAGCCTCAACGAGGCGCTCGGGGCGAAGGGGCCCAGGCGGACGCGGAGGGGGAGGCGATGAGCGCCCGTCCCGTCGCACCCCCCGAGGGCCCGCGGTACGTCGGCATCGACGTCGGCTCGGTGAGCGTCAAGACGGCGGTCGTGGATTCCGGCGGGGCGCTCCTCGGCGCCTGGTACCGGCGGCACCGGGGCCACCCGCTCTCCGTGATGGAGGGGATGCTGCGGGAGCTCCTCGCCGCGCATCCGCTCCATCTGATCCGCGCGGTCGCCGCCACCGGCTCCGGCGGCAGGCTCGCCTGCGAGATCCTCGGGGCCGAGTTCGTGAACGAGATCATCGCGCAGGCCCGCGCCGCCGCGCGTCTCTGCCCAGGGGCGCGCACGATCATCGAGATGGGAGGGGAGGACTCCAAGCTCATCCTCGTCCGGGACGATCCGTCCTCCGATCGGGGCATCATCGAGGATTTCTCGATGAACACGGTCTGTGCGGCGGGGACCGGGTCGTTCCTGGACCAGCAGGCGAGCCGGCTCGGCCTGTCGATCGAGCGGGAGTTCGGCGAGCGCGCCCTGCGGTCGCAGCGCCCCCCGCGCATCGCCGGGAGGTGCTCGGTCTTCGCCAAGTCCGACATGATCCACCTCCAGCAGATCGGCACCCCCGACTACGATATCGTCGCCGGGCTCTGCTGGGCCGTCGCCCGGAGTTTCACGAGCAACGTCGGGAAGGGGCGCGCCTTCACGCCGCCGATCGTCTTCCAGGGGGGGGTGGCCGCGAACGCGGGGGTCGTGCGGGCGTTCGAGGACGTGCTCGGCCTGAAGCCGGGCGCCTTGATCGTGCCGCCGCATCACGCCGCCATGGGGGCGATCGGCGCCGCCCTCTACGCCGCGGGGGAGGGGCTCGACACCGCCGGCCGTTTCCGCGGGCCGGACGCGGTCCAAGGCCATTTCGCCCGGCGGAAGACGGAGGAGGGCGGCTGCGAGCCGCTCCTCCTCGATCCGCAGGGCGGGGCGCGGCCGGGGGCCGTGCGGGGGCTGCCGGCCGAGGCAACGGAGCCGGTGGAGGCGTACGTCGGGGTCGACATCGGCTCGCTCAGCACGAACGTGGTGGTCGTCGACCGCGACGGCGCCGTGCTCTCACGCCGCTACCTGCCCACCGCGGGGAGACCGCTCGAGGCGGTGCGGCGGGGCCTGAAGGAGGTCGGCGACGAGATCGGGCGCCTCGTCCGCGTCCGCGGCGTCGGGACCACCGGGTCGGGGCGCTACCTGATCGGCGACTACATCGGGGCCGACGTGGTCCGGAACGAGATCACCGCGCAGGCGACCGCTGCGGTCCACCTCGATCCCGACGTGGACACGATCTTCGAGATCGGGGGCCAGGACTCCAAGTACATCAGCCTGAAGCGCGGCGCGGTCGTGGACTTCGAGATGAACAAGGTCTGCGCCGCGGGGACCGGTTCGTTCCTCGAGGAGCAGGCGGAGAAACTCGGCATCCGCATCGAGGAGGAGTTCGGGGCGCTGGCCCTCGAGGCGGAGAGCCCGGGACGCTTCGGCGACCGGTGCACCGTCTTCATGGAGTCGGACCTCGTGGCGCACCAGCAGCGGGGGATGGGCAAGAAGAACCTCGTGGCGGGGCTCGCCTGCTCGATCGTGCACAACTACCTCAACAAGGTCGTCGGCGACCGGCATATCGGCGACGTCATCTTCCTCCAGGGGGGGGTGGCGTGGAACCGCGGGGTGGTCGCGGCGTTCGAGAAGGTCACCGGGAAGAAGATCATCGTCCCCCCACACCACGACGTCACCGGGGCGATCGGTGCCGCCCTGCTGGCGATGCGGGAGACCGGCGGGCGCGGGGGGGGGCGCTTCCACGGCTTCGATCTCAGCCGAAGGGCGTTCGACTCGACCTCGTTCACCTGCAGCGGCTGCGACAACCTCTGCGAGATACGGCGGGTCACCTTCGCGGGCGAGCGTCCGCTGCACTACGGGGCCCGCTGCGAGCGGTACGAGGTGCGCGACGACCGGCGGGAACGCGAACTGCCCGACCATTTCGCCGCCCGGGAGCGGCTGCTCCTGGCGGCGGGGGAGGGGGAGACCCGCAAGGAGCTCGACGGCGTCCGGCGGTACGCGCCCCGGGGGACGCCGCGCGGGAGGATCGGCATCCCGCGCGTCCTGCACCTGTACGACTTCTTCCCCTACTGGCGGGAGTTCTTCAGGGCGCTCGGCTTCGAGGTGGTGCTGTCGGAGTGCACCACCCCGGAGATCATCCACCGCTCCGTGGAGCGGCTCTCCACAGAGACCTGCTTCCCCGTCAAGATCGTGCACGGGCACGTGCTGAGCCTCCTCGACGAGAAGCTCGACTACCTGTTCCTCCCGAGCGTCATCAGCATGGCCCGCCCGCGGACGCGCGTCTCCCAGAGTTACTGCTGCCCGCTCGTGCAGGCGATCCCGTACATGCTCCGCTCCGCGCTCGATCTCGACCGCGCCCCGGTGAAGCTCCTCGAGCCGCCGCTGATGTATCTGCGCGGGAGGAAGAGCATCGAGCGGTCCCTCGTGCGGATGGGGCGCGGGATGGGCCTTCCCGCCGCCGCGGTCCGCAGGGCGCTCGCGGCGGCCGAGGAGGCGCAGGGCCGTTTCTCGGAGGCGCTGCGCGCCGTGGCGAAGGAGGCGCTGGAGGCGCTCGGACCGAACGGGCGGGCGATGGTCGTCATGGGAAGGCCGTACAACACCAACGACGCCGGCGTCAACCTCAACCTCCCCCGCAAACTGCGCGCGCTCGGCGTCGTGCCGCTGCCGCAGGATTTTCTCGACGCGGAGGCGGTCGACCTCTACGACCAGTTCCCGAACATGTACTGGCGCTACGGGCAGCGCCTCCTGGCCGCCGCCCAGCTCGTGCGCAACGACCCGCGCCTCTTCGCGGTCTATCTCTCCAACTTCAAGTGCGGGCCCGACTCGTTCATCGAGCATTTCTTCCGCAGCAAGCTGGAGGGGAAGCCGTATCTCCAGCTCGAGATCGACGAGCACAGCGCCGACGCGGGGATCGTCACCCGCTGCGAGGCGTTCGTCGACAGCCTCGCCAACTTCCGCGAGGCCCCGCCCGTCTCCGACTGGAGGTTTCGCCGGGTGGCCCTGAAGGGGCGCCGGACGCTCTACGTGCCGCTGATGTCGCTGCACGCGCACGCGTTCAGCGCGGCGGTGCGCGCCTTCGGCTACCCGTCGGAGCCGCTCCCCGAGTCGGACGAGCGCACGATGGAGATCGGGCGGCAGTTCGCCTCGGGGCGGGAGTGCCTCCCGTTCATCACGACCACGGGCGACATGCTGAAGAAGCTCTTCGAACCGGGCTTCGACCACCGCACCGCCGCCTTCTTCATGCCCACCGCGACCGGCCCCTGCCGCTTCGGGCAGTACGCCCAGATGCACCGGATGATCCTCGACGACCTCGGCCTGAAGGACGTCCCGATCGTCGCGCCGGAGTCGAGCGACTCGTACGCCTCGCCGATCGGCGTCAAGGGGAACGAGTTCAGGCGCCTGGCGTGGCGCGGCCTTCTCGCGGTGGATATCCTCGAGAAGCTTCTGCGCGAGCACCGCCCCTACGAGACCATCCCCGGCGAGACGAACCGGGCCTTCGAGGAGTCGCTCCGCCTGGTGGTGAAGGGGATCGAGGAGGGGGGGGATGCGATCTTCGCCCGGCTCCGGCAGGTGCGCGAGATCTTCCGCGGGGTCCGGATCGACCGCAGCGGGGGGAGGAAACCGATCGTCGGGGTGGTGGGGGAGATCTACGTCCGGAGCAACCGCTTCTGCAACAACGATATCGTCGCGCTCGTCGAGCGGCTCGGCGGGGAGGCGTGGGTCGCCCCGGTCACCGAGTGGGTCTTCTACACCACGAACCGCTACCTCGAGAACAGCATCGCCGCGGGGAGGTACGTCGACTTCCTGAAGGGGCTCGTCAAGGAGAAGGTCCAGAAGATCGACGAGGCGCGCCTGCTCTCGATATTCGACGGGATGCTCCTCAACCTGCACGAGACGGGGATCGAGGAGCTGCTCGCCCTGAGCGCCCCCTACATGCACCACACCTTCGGGGGCGAGGCGATCCTCACCATCGGGAAGGCGATCGACTATATCCGCAAAGGGGCGTCGGGGATCGTGAACGCGATGCCGTTCACCTGCATGCCCGGGATGGTCTCCGCCGCCGTCTCCCGCACGGTGCGCGAGCGGAACCGGATGGTCCCCTGGCTCAACATGACCTACGACGGGCAGAAGGGGATCGACGACAGTACCCGCATCGAGGCGTTCATGCACCAGGCCCGCGCCGCCTGCATCGACGCGGCGGCTCCCCCGGTCCGCACCGCGTAGGCCTCCCCGCGCGCCGGTCTGCGGGGCGTGAAAACTAGTACTCCACGACCTCGGTCCCCGGGGGGATGCGGAAGTCGAACTCCGCGTCGTCCATCGGCGCGTCGGTCGTCACGTTCGAAAAGATGAAGACGGTCGTGTCCCCGCCCGTTTCGAACCGCTCGCTCCGCACCGGGATCCCGCGCGCCGGGTCGATGACGAGACGGAGCCGCTGGAACTGCGACTTGAGGTCGGCCGATTTCGGGACGAGGTCGAGGACCGGCATCCCGTCGGGCCCGGCGGAGGCCTCGGCCTCGAAGTTCCGCCTGATCTCCTCCGCCGTGTTGCCGAAGCCGATGAGGAGCGACTCGGTCTTCCGGTCCCGCGCGAGCGATATCCTCTGCGCCTGCCTGATCTCCGGCATGTACATCAGGGCCCGCCCCTCCTTGAGGAATATCGCGGTGCGGTCGGGTTCCCGGTACTCCCAGCGCATCATCCCCGGCCGCTTGTAGCGGATCGTGCCGGAGGAGACGCGTTTCTCCCCGAAGAGCGCGTAGGTCCGCTCCTGCCGGAAGTCGGCCCGGAGCGCGACGAGCGCCCGGCCCGCCTCCTCCATCCTCTTCAACACCTCCTCGGTCGTGACGCCGCCTGTCCGGGCCACGGGCGACGCGGCCGTCCCGGCGGGGCGGACAGGCGCCGGCGCCTCCTGCGTCGCCTCCGCGGGCGGGGGCGGGGCGGCTGCGGGGGACGCGCACCCCGCGATGAGGAGCGCCGCGGCCGGGATCGTCGAGCGCAGCGTGTTCATTCGGCACCTCCCTCCGGGGCGCGCCGCCCCGTGCGCAGACGTTGGCATATCCTCTTCAGGACCCAGACCGCCGCGAGGGCGGCCAGCACGGCGAGGATCTGCCGGTTGCTGGGCTTGAGCTGGTACCCCAGGCCGGCGAGCAGCAGGTAGCGCGGGTAGCGCCCGACGAGCGTCGCGAGGACGAACCGGGGGCGGCTGTAGCGCGTCGAGATGGCCAGGAGGCGCGGCACGTCCACCGGGAGCACCACGATGTTCGAGGCCACGAGCGTCCAGAACGGCCACCGCGCGAACCACTCCGCCGCGCGGCGGTACGACGCGGTGCCCCGCACCCGGTCGATCCGCTCCACCCTCAGGAGCGCGGTGAGGACGTAGTAGTCGTGCAGGTTCGCGACGGCGGTCGCCGCCGAGCCGACGAGGGCGACGAGGAACGGGTTCCAGGAGCGCCCGATCCAGAGGAAGAGGGGGATGATCTGGATCGGGCAGAACTGGCAGGCGCAGCTCACGACGAGCGCGAAGCCGGCGAGCTGGGCGAGTGGGGCGCGCCCGGTCGTCCACAGCCAGTGGACGAGAACGGCCATCGCCGCGGCGTAGACGGCGAACCACGAGAACCAGCGAGCCGCCGAGAGGGGGCGCCGTTCCGTTTCCATAGTTCAGCGTCGCGCCGCGAAGGACGCGAAGGGAATGCTGCAGGACGGGCCCGTTTCGTCCTTCGTGTTCTTCGTGGTGAACGCGCCTCTTAGGCCTCGATCCGCCCGTCGCGCATCCTGACGATCCGTCCGGCCGCCGCGGCGACCCCGGGGTCGTGCGTCACCAGCAAGATCGTCTGCCCGAGATCTCGGTGCATCTCGCCGAGGAGGTCGAGGATCCGGGCGGAGTTGCCGGAGTCGAGGTTCCCGGTCGGTTCGTCGGCGAGGAGGAGGGCGGGCCGGTGCGCGAGGGCGCGCGCGATCGCCGCCCGCTGCTGCTCGCCCATCGAGAGCTCGCAGGGACGGCGGCGCATCTTGGACGCCAGGCCCACCCGTTCGAGGAGCGCGTCGATCCCCGCCTCGTCGAGCCCCCGGATCCTCTGGGCGAGGGCCAGGTTGCCCCGGACGGAGAGCGTGGGGAGGAGGTTGAACCGCTGGAAGACGAAGCCGGTAGTCCTCCCCCGGTGGCGTGAGAGGGCGGCGTCGCCGAGCCCGTCCAGGCGCTTCCCCGCGACGCTGACCGTCCCCGCCGTCGGCGCCGCGAGGCCGCCGACGATGTGGAGGAGCGTCGACTTCCCGCAGCCCGACGGCCCGACGAGCGCGGCGAAGTCGCCCCGCCCGATCTCGAGGTCGACGCCGCGCAGCGCCTCGCAGTCCCCGGCCGCGCTCCGGTAGATCTTGTGGAGCCCCGCGGCGACGACGAAGGCGGCCGCGTCATTCATAGCTGAGCGCCTCCACCGGGTCCACGCGGGCGGCCCTGAAGCCGGGGTAGAGCGCCCCGAGGACGCCCCCCGCGAGGGCGAGGAGCGTCGAGCGGGCGATACCCCAGACGCCGAGTTCCATCGTCAGGAGCGGGTGCGACCGGGCGAGCCAGAGCCGCGCGGAGACGGTGAAGACGACCCCGGCGGCGGCCCCGAGGGCGCAGAGCAGGAGCGACTCGCCGACCACGAGGCGCAGGATCCGCCCGCGGGTCGCCCCGAGCGAACGGAGGATCCCGATCTCGCGGGTCCGCTCCACGATCGTCGTGTACATCGTCAGGAGGATGACGAGGAAGCTGATCACGAGCGCCGTCGAGGTGATGACCCCGAAGAACTCGCGGAGCCCGGTGATCTCGTTCACCACCGCGTCCTCGTACCGGTCGAGCGCGCTCGCCCTGAGCGCCGGCAGGCGCGCGTCGATGCGGGCGGCCACCTCAGCCGCGTCGGCGCCGGGGACGATCTTCACGAAGAAGAGCGAGCACATCCCCTCGAGGTGCATCGTCTCCTGGAGCGTCGAGAGCGGCAGGTAGACGCGCGCCCCGACGCCGCTGCGGAATATCCCCGCCACGGCGAAACGGGATCCGAGCAGCGGGATCGGATCGCCGACGCGGTAGCCGTTCGCGGCGGCGAGGCGGCTGTCGAGGAGGAGCTCGCCGGGGCCGCGCCAGGGGCGGCCCTCGAGCATCTCGAGCCGCCCGCCGACCGCCTCGTACCGGTCGAGGTCGAGGCCGTAGATCACGTAGATGACCTTTTCGATCGTGGTCGTCCAGGTGAGCACCGGGCAGGCGGCGTCCACGCCGTCGACGGTCTCGATCTCCGCGCCGTAGCGCACCGGGAGGCTGCTCCCCTTGAAGGCGAGCAGGCCCGAGGAGCCGGCCGGCTGCACGATGACGCTCGCGCCGGTGTTGCGCATCCGCTGCGCCGACTCCGAGATCATCCCCCGGCAGAGGCCGTTGAGGACGAGGTAGAGGGCGATGCCGATGCCGACCGCCGCGACGCAGACGAGGCTCCGGGTCTTGCGGTGGAGGACGTTGGAGACGACGAGGTTCGTCATTGCGCGCACTCCGCGAGCGGCCGGACGGCGGTCCCCGGGGGCGGGGCGAGCGTGAACATGCCGTCGGCGAAGGCGGGGTTCACGCGGAGGTCGGAAAGGCGGAGAAGCAGCCGCGCGCCTTCCGCGGGCGCCTCGATCGCCACCCGCCGCGGGAGCGAAACGGCTGCCCCGTCGGCCGGGGAGAAGTCGGCGCATCGGAGATCGCGGCTGAGACGCCCCTCCCGGTCGAAATACTCGTACCGCACGGGGGAGAGGTCCCGGCGGTCGAACGTCACCCTGCGCGCGAGCGCCGCCGCGACCGGGTCGAACGAGTGGAGCAGATAGCATTCCGGCTTTGTCTCCATCGCGTGCACGAGGCCGTCTTCGCCGCGCAGGCCGAGGAGCGCTTCGGCGAGGAGCGCCGCGTCGGGGAAGCTTCCCGGGAGGGCGGAGGCGGAACGGCCGCGGTAGAGGGCCCGGTCCCTGGGCACGTGGACGGAGATCGTGCCGCCGTCGTCGAGGAGGTCGAAGAGGGTCGGCAGCATCGCCGCCCCGCCCCGCATCCTGAGTTTTCCCGGGCGCTCCAGCGCCAGCATCCCCGAGAATGCGCGCGCGGGCCCCCGCGCGGGACAGGCGAACGAGGCGGCGTACGCCGCCTGCAGCGTTTGGACGCCCGTTCCGCCCGGGGCGATGCGGGCCAGAAGCTCCTCCCGCGAGGCGGTCAGCATCGGCGCGGGGGCCTGGGCGCGCGGCGGGAGGATCGCGCAGCCCGCGACCGCGAAGGCGGTAAGCGCGAGGAGCGGGGCGCGGAGAAGCGGCGGAAGGCGACGGGGGTGCGCTCGCATGGCGTGGGGCAGAATAGCACAATCGCCCCTCCCGTTGAAGCCCAAAGCCGCCCAGGCCCTTGCCCCGCCCCGGGCCGGATGGTATACTTCCCCCTCGCGCGAACGGATGCGCGGAACGGAGGTGGCGATGGTCTGGAAGAGGCGGTGTGCGGTCGTGGCGCTGTGGTTGGGCGCGCTGCTGTGCGCGGCGGGCGCGGATGCTGCGCCGGTGAGGATCTATTCGGAGGACTGGAGCGGCGGCCAGGGCGCATGGGGCGGGATCGGCGGGTTCAGATGGCCGAGGAGGATGTTCGTCGGGCACCCGCTCGCCCAGTACGCGTACTACTTCGGCGGGAGCTGCGGCATGGGGCTGCGCGCGAATACCATCCCGTCCGTCCGCTTGCGGGTGGTGACCCGGGTCATGATGCAGGGGAGCAACCGCAACGGCTTCTCGGTGAACGTCAGGACCTCGGGCGGCGCGATGATCTACAAGTACTCGATGGGGGCCTACAACAGCGTGCAGGCGAACGACCAGCCCCCGACCTACCGTCCGATCTCATCCAAGATCGGCTACAAGTTGAACACGCCGTACGAACTCTCCTCGTACTGGTTCCCGGGAACGGGGCGCTACGCGCTCAGCCTGAAGAACCTCGTGACGGGAGAGGAGAAATTCGACGGCTACTTCCATTGCGGCTCGAACGCGGTGCCCGGCTGCATCACCTTCGACCAGGAGGCGGGGCAGGGTCCGGCCGTCCTCGGGCGGGTGGAGGTCTGGCTGGGGCAGTGATCGCGGGCGGCTTTGTAACATCCTGAACGGACCGGGGGCCGGCTTTCCGGGGCCCCCGGTGTTTTTTCACGCCCCATCGTTGACGATCCGCCCCTGTGCGCGGCCGCTCAGGCGCCCGCGGGGCGGATCCGCCGCTTCGCCTTCTCCACGAGCGTTTGGACGACCCTCCGTCTGAAGAAGATCGCCCCCACGAGCAGGCGTCCCGGCCGCGAGAGCAGAATCCTGAACAGGAAACGCCGCAGGCGCGGCCTGTCCGCGGCGAGGTAGGTCGCCGCGCGCAGCGATTCCCGCAGCGTTGCCGTTGCGGCGGGGACGGCCGCGTAGCCGTAGTCGGGAAACCGGAGACCCCGCCGCCTCCTCCGTTCGATGCCGCGGCAGGCGCGCAGGCGTTTCATGCGCACCATCGGCTGGTGGCTCGACGCGACGCGCTCCGCGGGGAACGGCTCGAGGACGAGCGCCCCGTCCGCGCGCGCCTTCTCGAGGGCGCCCAGCCCCCGCTCGGTGCGGGCGAGTATGAAGCTGTAGCCGCCGCGGAGCTTCGCCTCCGCCTCCCACCCCTTCACCCACGGATCGCCGACGACGACGTCCGCGAACTCGGATGTCGCGTCGATGCAGAGGCGGCAGCGGGGGGGGGAGTAGAGCTTGAAGAAGAGGGTGAGACACTCCTTGGCGTTGGGCCGGTATCGGTCGGGGCCGAGGTGCGGGTAGGGGAGGTACCGCAGGGCGCCGTCCTTCATCCGGGCCCGGATGTAGCCGGGGAGCTTCCCGCCGCGATACTCGACGCGCTCGACGGCCGCCTCGTCGATCCGGTAGATCTCGAGGAGGTCGCGGAGCGCCCGGTGGTCGAGGCAGGAGTGGCAGAAGAGGCCGGTCACGAGCGCGAGCGATTCCCCGACCGCGGGGTTCAGCTCGGCGAGCCGGCGCACCGCCTGCACGTGGCAGGGGAGCCCGGTGAAGACGTACGGCCCGTTTTTCTCGATCCCCCGGAACAGGTGGAGCGCCGCGCAGGCCGGGTACTTGGAGGAAGCGCCCGCCGCCGCCTCCCCGCGCGTGCGCGCGATCGCCGCCTTCGGCTTCCACCCCCGCGTTTCGTCGGGGACGACGACGAACGCCCCGCGCGCCTTCCCCGTGTCGATCGCGTGAAGCGCGAGGGCCGTCGCGACGCCGCCGGAGGTCCCGCCTCCCCGCACCTCGGGATCGCGCGCGTGGCCGAGGAACGCCGCGAGGAAGCGGCCGTGCCCGTCGCCGACCCCGGTTTCGCCGCCGAGGATGCGGCGCGACTGCTCGGGGAACGAGAACCCGGTCCCGGTACAGACGCGGACGCAGAGGCCGCAGTCGGTGCAGGCCTCCTCCCTCCCCGTCCACGACGGGTAGGCATCGTCGCCGGGGGCGAGGACGCCGCGCGGGCAGATCGCCGCGCACGCCCCGCACCGGTGGCAGAGGCCGGCCTCGACGATCGCCTTCACTGTTCGGAGCGCCGCGGTGCGCATAGGGGCGTTTCCGGAAACCGCCGCGATGCCGCGCGCGGTCAGCCGTGGTAGCCGGGGATGATCTTCCAGTAGTTGAACAGATGGGAGAGCCGCTGCGGCACGCACAGGCGGCAGTCCGGCATCGGGAACCCCCCGGTCCGCAGCACGGCGCGCATCGCGCGGTAGCGGTCGCCGGCCCAGATGCGTTCGAAGGACTCCTCGGCCATCGAACCGACCTTGGCGTCCTGGATCTTGGCGTAGCAGCAGAAGGAGACCTCGCCGTGTATCCGCACGAACGTGGAGAACCATGGCACGATGCAGTGCCGCGCCAGGGTGCGGAACTGCTCCCCCCCCGCGTAGGCCTCCCAGTGGCGGGGGAGCAGGTAGGAGAGGAAGTCGTCGAGGTTGGTGCGCACCTTGAGCTCGCGGGCGACCCGCCGCGCCTCCCGCAAGGACGTCTCGAACTCGCCGCGGTCAATCCCGCCCACCAAATCCGCGACCAGATCCTCGATCCGGAAGATCGACAGCGGCTTGAAGAAGACCGCCCCGACGCCGCAGCGGTGCGCGAGGCGGACGATCTCCGCCGCCTCCCGGAAGTTCTCCTTCTGCACGACGAACTGGAAGCGGATGAACGGGGTCGGGGAGCCGGTCCGTTTCTTGATCTCCCCGATCCGGGCGACGTTCTGGAGCACGCGCGGGTGGAAGTCGGTCCCGCGGATCCGCCGATAGGTCTCCTCGGACGCCCCGTCCATCGAGACCTTGAGAAGGTCGAGGCCGCTGCGCACGAGCTCCTCGAGGGGGAAGGCGTGGGCGGCGAGCGTGGTCACGAGGCAGGTCTTGATCCCCTTCTCCGATGCGTAGCGGATCATCCTTGGCTGCTCGGGGTGGAGCAGCGGCTCCCCGGCCGCGGAGAGGTACAGATGGAGCGGATCGACCTCGTCGATGATCCGCCGGTACAGGTCGAACGCCATATGGTGCGGATCCTCCACCTCCCGGGCGCGTGAGCACATGATGCAGCTGAACGGGCAGACGGTGGTGTTCTCGAGGATCAGGTGGATGGGGGCGTTCCGCATGCGGAGCGGCTTGCGCAGGACATTGAAGGCGGTGGACGCGTAGCGTCCGATCTTCACCGGGTGCATGGTCATTTCCGTGCACAGTATAGCATCATCGTCCGCCTCGGTCGAGCGGCGGCGCCGACTCCGGTGCGCCCTCCCGGCCGCCTCGGCCGATCGACGGGGCCGCCATCCATTTGTCTATGGCCCGCGCGAGGCGGATGACGCCGGCGGGTTCGAGCATCTCCTCCGCGGAGAGGATGTCGAAGCCGAAGTTGTGATTGACGTCGGGGATCGAGACGAAGCGTTTCGGGACCTCGAGGCGGTCGTGGAACCTGGCGCTGTACGCGATGATGTTGGCCGCGTCGGCCTCGGCGACGATCAGGAGGACCTGCGCCGAGCTCCGCAGCGGCAGGTACCGGAATATGTTCAGCGGCCCCTTGATCCTCTCCCACTGCTCGCGGGTGATCTCGCATTGGACGGTGCGCTGGAAGCGGCGCTGCAGGGGGGATGTCCCCTCCGATTCGGGGCCGGCCGTATCCATGAAGTTCCCTGGCGAGATCGCGATGATCCTGCCGACCCTCTCGTCTTTCGTCCCGACGGCGACGGCGAGATTGGCCCCCATCGAATGGCCGGCGACGGCCAGCCGCGTTCGGTCCACGGGGAGGTGCCGGAGCATGTAGGACAGGGCGGCCTCCGTGTCGCGGGTGAAATCGCAGTCGCGCGGGATGTTGTAGTTGGCGGCCTTGCCCGACTCGCCGAAGCCGCCCAGGTCGAACGCGAAGACGAGGTAGCCCTTGCGGGCCAGCCGCCGCATCAGGTGCACGTACAGCGGCGTGTCCTTCCCTTTCGGGAGAAGGCCGTGGACGAACAGGATCGCGGGGTATCGCCGCCCGGGGAGGCCGCGGGGCTGGTAGACCCTGCCCACGAGCGCGTGGTGCTTTGGGCCGGAGAAGGTGACCTCCCTGATCCGGCAGCGGAACAGGGTCGAGAGACGCTCCCCCTCCGCGCCGATGAAAATCCCCGCGGCGAGGCACGCCGCGGCGGGGAGGATCCGTCGCACTACCGACATGATGGTGCGCATCGCCGATCCACGAACTCCCGCGCCCAGATCTCGAACAGCATCAGCGCCCAGAGGCGGTGCGCGTGGTTCTCGCGCCCGTCCAGATGCTCCGTGACGAGCCGCCCTACCTCCTCGGGCCTGAAGAAGCCCCGCCGCCGCAACGCCCCCTCCGACAGCAGGTCGCGCATCAGGGGCTGCAGCTCCTTCCTGAGCCAGCTCCGCATCGGGATGCTGAACCCCTCCTTGCCGCGCGCGAGGATCCGCGGCGGGAGGATCCCCGCCACCGCCCTGCGCAGCAGGTACTTGCGCCGGAAACCGCGCACCTTCATCTCCGGGGGGACCGATGCCATGAACTCGATCACCCGGTGGTCGAGCAGCGGCACGCGCGTCTCGAGCGCGCAGGCCATGCTCATCCGGTCCGTCTTGACGAGGCAGTTGTCCGTCAGGTAGGTGGCCAGGTCGACGGCGAGGAGGCGGTTCAGCCCGTCCGCCCCGGCGAAACGCCTGAACTGCGCGCGTATCGGGGCGTACGGTTCCTCGTCGAGGAGCCGGTCCCGGAATGCGTCGGTGTAGAGCGCCCGCTTGTTGCGCTCCGAGAGGAAGACCATCCAGCGGAAGTGGCGGAGGTCGGCGGGGAGCGCCATCCCCTCGGCGAACCGCTTCAGGCGGTTCACCGCGCCCTTCTTCTTCTCGGGCGGTCTCAGGGAAGAGATCAGGCGCGAGAGCGGCGGTTTCCCGAGGAGGCGGGCCGCGCCGAAAAGGAGGGTCGACAACCGCTGGGCGCAGTAGGTGTCATAGCCGCCGAACACCTCGTCGCCGCCGTCGCCCGTGAGGGCCACCGTGACGCGGCGGCGCGCCGCCTGGGAGACGAGGAAGGTGGGGAAGACGGAGAAGTCGGCGATCGGGTCGTCGAGGTGGCGGACGAGCTTCTCGGCCAGCTCCGGCGCGCAGGGGCGCAGGATGAACTCCTCGTGCCGCGTGCCGAAATGCGCCGCGACCTCCCGCGCGTAGGAGAGCTCGTCGTAGCTCCGGTCCTGAAACCCTATCGAGAGGGTCCGCACCGGCTCCGCGGCCGTCTGGGACATCAGGGCGACGACGGTGCTCGAGTCGAGCCCCCCGCTCAAGAACGCCCCCAGCGGGACGTCGCTCACGAGCTGGCTCCGCACCGCCTCGCGCAGGACCGAGAGGAGACGCTCGCACAGCTCGCCCTCGGGGCGCCGGACCGGCTCGTAGCGGGGCTCCCAGTAGCGGCGCAGGACGGCGTCGCCGTCTTTGAGGGAGAGGCGGTGCGCGGGGGGGAGCTTGCGGATCCCCTTCAGTATCGTGCGGGGGGAGGGGATGAACTCGTAGGTGAGGAGGTCGTCGAGGCCGTGCGGGTCGATCTCACGCGGCATGCCGGGGCGCTCGAGGAGCGCCTTGAGTTCCGAGGCGAATGCGAAACGGCCCCCCTCGTGGAGGTAGTAGAGCGGCTTGATCCCGGTATGATCGCGCGCGAGGAAGAGGGTTGCGCGGCGCGAATCCCAGAGGGCGAAGGCGAACTGGCCCACGAAACGGTCCAGGCATCCCTCGCCGTGCTCCTCCCAGGCGTGGACGACGACCTCGCAGTCCGTCCGCGAGGAGAACCGGTGCCCGCGTTTTTCGAGGTCCGCCCGGAGCTCGGCGAAGTTGAAGATCTCGCCGTTGAAGACGAGCCAGACGGAGCCGTCCTCGTTCGGCATCGGCTGGTGCCCGGCGGAGGAGAGGTCGATGACGCTCAGCCGCGTGTGGCCGAGGGCGACGAAGGGGGGGCCGCCGGGGAGGAGCACGGCGCCGCGGTCATCGGGGCCGCGGTGGGCGAGCGTCGCCGCCATGCGCCCGACGAGCGCCTCGTCGGGCGCGGGAGGCCCGTTCCGGTCGACGATGCCGCAGATGCCGCACATCGCGTCTCCCCCGATCAGCGCGCGGAAAACGGCGGCGCCTCAGGCGCTCCCCGCGCGCGCCAGGGCCTGCACGTGGGCGTACAGGTCGCGCACCCGTTCGAAATGGGCCCGGTACGAGTAGCGCCGCTCCGCGAGCCGGCGCGCGTTCGCCCCGAGGCGGTTGCGGAGTCCCGGGTCGCGCGCCAGCGCGGCGACCCCGTCGGCGAACGCCTCCACGGTCGGCTCCGTCAGCATCGCCGTCTCCCGGTCGAGGACCTGGGTGTGGACGAGCAGGTCGGTGGCGACGGTCGGCTTCCCCGAGCGGAGGTACGAGTAGAGCTTGAGCGGCGTGTTGGTGCCTATCTGCCGGTAGGAGAGGAGGATGTCGCAGGCGGCCATCCAGCGCGGCATCTCCTCCGGCGGCTTCCTGCCGGGGAGGATCAGGCGCTTCCCGACGCCCAGCCGTTCCCCGAGCGCCCGGATCGCCTCGATCTGCGGAGGTTCGCCGCCGACGAAGACGAAGACGACGTCCGGGCAGGCCGCGGCCACGCGCGGGATCCCGCGCACGATCGCCTCCAGCCCCTGGTTGTACTCGAAGGTGCCCGTGTACAGGGCGATCACCGCCCCCTCCGGCCCGAGTTCGGCCCTGAGCCGCGCCGCGTCGGCGGGGTCGGTCTCGCAGGAGTCGGGGCCGAGCGGAAGGTTGTCGACGACGTCCACCCTCCCGCGCGCGCCCGCGGCGAGCGCGATCTCCTTCAGGTGGGGGCAGATGGCGATCACCGCGTCGGAGTGCCGGAGGACGCAGCGCTCGAAGAGCCGGGCGGCCCGGGCGCAGAGGCCCGGGAGGAGACGCGGGTAGTTGTAGTTGCGGAGCTGCTCGGGCAAACTCGAGTGCATGTCGTAGATGTGGGGGATGCCGAGGAGGACGCGGAGGGCCACCCCCATCGCCGCCGCCTCCTCGTGCGTGTGCACGCAGTCGTACCTCGTGCGGGCGCAGCACGCCGCGGCGGTCCAGAACAGCAGGAGGTCGAGCGGGAGCTTCGCGGGGGAGGGGCCGACCCGCACGTGGCGTATGAACGGCAGGGCCGGGATCCTGCGGATCGTCAAACCGGGGAAGGCGATATCCTCGCCGAGGTGGTAGGTGACGAGGTCCACCTCGTGGCCGAGTTCGGAGAGGACCCGCACACGGTTGCGGATGCTGAACGGGGTACCGCGGACGCTGAAAAACGGTTCGGGTGCGAGCATCAGGATTTTCATCGGAGCGCCGTTTCCGGGGTGCGGGGAGAGTATACCCCCCGCTCCTCCTCGAAGTGAAGCGGATTGTTCGGCGCCCGCCGCTCGGGCGAGGGGAGGGGGGGAAACGCCCCGATTCGCTCGACAAGGATCGAGTCGACGCGAAGGCCCGCGGGGAGGCGCGACTCGACGCGGAACTGCAGGCGCCGGGGCCGGTCGTTCTCGAACGCGACCGGGACGTCGAGCCAGACGTCCGCGCGCGGAACGGAGGACGGGTCCAGGTCGGCGGAGGCGAGCGCGTCCGCCGCGGAGACGCCGGTGACAAGGACCGTTCCGAACGGCCCGCCCGGGGGGATCGTGCGCGCCTTGACCCTGAAGGTCGCCCGCCATCGTCCCGCCGCGTAGCGCGCGTACGGCCCGGCCGTGAGCAGTTCGTTGCCGCCCGCGTCCCGGGCTTCCACCGCCGCCCCGCCCGAGGCGCCCGCGTCCTCGACCTGCGCGCCCCCCGCCGCCCGGATCCGCTCGGCCTCGTAGCCTCCGGTGTCTTGGCGCGGGGCGGCGTCCAGCCGGTACACCTCCATGAAGTCGACGCCGCAGCGGGAGACGGTGTGGACCCTGCGCAGGCCTCGGGAGAGCCGCAGCGTCTCCCGCTCGAGGTTCTTCAGCCGGTGGCCGAGCGGGACGACGAGCCAGTCGGAGTCGGCGGGCGCGGCCCGGTTGATGAGTATGTCGCACGGGGGGCCGGGCCGCCCGCGCTCCCAGTAGTGGCGGAACTCGCTGTAGAGCCCCATCGCGTAGACCGCGTCCTCTTCGCGGGCGCGGGCGCGGATATGCTCGACCGCCTCGCGCGTCCCGGTCCGCGCCCCGACCGCCACGATCCTCACCGCCCCCGCCGGCCCCCCGACCAGGGCGTTGTAGTAGATGTCGAACTCCGGGAAGACGTTCAGGAGGGGGACGCAGAGCGCGCCGATGACGATCGCGCCCGCGGCCGCCTGCACGGCGCGCCTCGGGCCGAGGAGGCGCCCGAGAAACGCCCCCGCCGCGGCGAACCCCTCGCCGGCGAGCAGGCAGAGAAACGGGAGGACCGGGCTGAGGTAGCGGAACCCCATCTTTCGGCCGAGACTCATCACCGCGATGAAGACGGTCGCCGCGACCGCGCAGAGCAGCAACCCCTGCCAGCGCGGCTCCCTGCGGACGAACGCCCGTCCGGCGAGGAACAGTCCGACGAAGAGCGACGCCAGCAGCGCCGGGGGCGTGGCGATGAGGAGCATGAACGGGTAGAACCACGACGGCGGCGACGTGACGACCCTTCCCATCCAGTATTTCATGTGCCCCGCCTCGCCGATGGCGTAGACCTTCGAGGCGAGATTGAGGTGGTTGAGGAGCGGCCTCCGGAAGATCCCCGCGGCGGCGAGGAGGAGGGCGACGGCGGCCAGGCACGAGGCGGCGGCGGCGACCGCCCGGCGGCGCGCGGCCCGCGCCGCCTGCGCGGCGGCGAACAGGAGCGCCGCCGCGCCCAGGGCGAGGGGGATCGGAACGGACGCCGCCCGCTCGAAAAGCTCCGCCGCCCGCCGCGCGGGGAGAAGGCGGGAGCCGTAGCCGCTCCAATGGAGCTGGGCGGGCTCGTACCAGAGCTTGGTGAAGAGCAGGGCGTACAGGAGGAGGCCGCCGGCGAGCCACGCCGCGTCGGCGGGCGACGCGACGGGCGCGCCCCCGCGGCCATCGCGGAGCCGCACGCACAGCTTCCAGGAGAGGAGGATGGCCGGAAGGATGAAGGCGGGGGACTTGCTGAGCAGGGCGAACGCCCACGCCGCGGAGGAGGCGGCCAGCAGGAGCGGCGAGGGGCGGGCGGTGTACAGGAGGTAGAGGAGGAGGGAGAGGGCGAAGAAGAGGGTGAGCGTGGAGTCGATGTGCGCGATCCGGCAGAGGGCGATGTGCGAGGGGAGGAGGGCGAGGAAGACGGCCCCCCAGAACGCCGACGCGTCCCCGAAATATCTCCTGCCGACGGCGAAGAGGAGGACGCAGGTCGCCGTGCCGACGAGTGCGATCGGCAGCCGCGCGGCGGCGATCGGGTCCATCAGTTCGAGCGAGCGTCCGGCGGCACCCTCGCCGAGAAAGGCGTGCGATGCGCCGATCAGGACCCCCGGCACGACCCCGGGGTGGCCGAACGGGGCGGTGGCCTCCCTGAGCCTGCCCGCCGCGAGGGACGCCACGGACCGGCGCCCGCGGGTGATCCAGGTGAGCTCGTCGGCGTTGAGGTCGGTCCCCCCCAGGTCCCACAGCCGCGGGACCCCCGCGAGGAAGGCGAGTGCCGCCCCGAGAAGGAGCGGGGACACCCTGCGTCGTGCGTTCACGGACGCCAGTATACAGAATGCGCCCCTTTAGGGCAAACGCCGCCCCGGGCGGATAAGGCGGGCGCATGGTCAGCGGCCCCCCACACATTCCTTCCGTCGTGGGGGGGGCGGCGCCGATACGCGACCGCGGAGGAGGCGCCGCGCCGGCCTGTCCCTCATCCGCCGCCCGTGGTACAATGCGCCCGATGAAGACCCGCGCCGCCTTCGCGCCGCTCGCCGTGTTTGTCGCCTCGCTGGCGGTCTTCTCGTTCTGCCGCTCGCTCCTCGTCGGGATCCGGGCGGAGGGCGTTCGCGCGACGAGGGCGTTCGCCGGCGACGAGCCGTCGTACCTGCTGCTCGCGCACAGCCTCGCCGTCGACGGGGACCTCAACCTGCACAACAACGCGCTGAACCGGGACGGGCGCCGTTTCGGCGTCGAGCGGTGCGGCGGGCACATCGCGCGGAGGGATTGTGCCCGGGGCGAGGCATGGTCGATCCACACCCCCGGCCTCCCGCTCCTCATCGCGCCCGTCTACGCGCTGGCATTGCGGACGGGCCTTTCCCCCCGCGCCCTCGCCTGTATCCTCCTGAACCTCCTCGCCGCCCTCCTCGCCGTCAACACCTGGCTCCTCTGCGTCGACCTGGCCGGTGGCCGGGCCTCTTTGGACCGACCCGGCTGCGTGCCGCTCGTTTCCCCCCTGCTGGCCGTGGCGGCGGTCGTCCTCACCCCGCCGGTGATCTTCTACGCCAACCTGATCTACCCGGAACTCCCCGCGGCCCTGCTCGTCCTGTACGCGTTCCGCAAGGCCCTTCCCACCTGGAGCGGGGGAGCCGG